>JBCCTG010000103.1:0-5875 GCA_039198735.1 Pseudomonadota bacterium
AGTGAGAAAGAAAAAAGTAAATGGGAAATTCAAAGCGTCTGGGTGTCATTCTCTACTAAGCATTCTATGATTTTGATCATTGTGGCTCCATCGCCATGGTCAAGGATGACACTCTCGTGTCAGAGGAATACAAACGGCAGAACACTAGGCTCTACCAATATCAGTAAGACCAATTTCTGGCCGCCATGAACTGGAATGACAAGAACTTTCAGGGGAAAAGAAAGCGGCGATGTCCCGGGAGCAGAGTGGAAAAATGACGACGACGACCACAGGGCAGAAATTCACTCAATTAGTGTGTCCCCATAGTACACTCCTCAAAAGGCAAACAATTGTGTGAGTCAGATTTCTGTGTCATATTCTGCCAGCACCTGTTATCGCCGAGGCTGCTGACTAGCGACCTTTCAGGGGGAGCCATCGATCTTTCAGAGGGGCGCCGCGACCATTTCAGGGGGCACCGAGGGTCGAACGAAGGAGGCACGTGCCCCCTTTGCACCCCTGGATCCGCGATTGATTCTCCCACTTTGGGGTGGCCATGTGAGGACTTGCGTGTCCCGTTCCTTAGTCCATCAGCTTTATCGCATTCAATGTTCCGAATTTTCGACCGGTAAACCCTCTTTACTCTCGGGGCGTGAAGCCCGATGCAATTATTTGCTGCTGATGTTGCCACTTTGCAGTTTGTTAGCAAAATATCAGTTTATTCTGCTTTTTGCTGTGATGAAAACATATATTTTCGTCCCCTGACACAGTAACGTGTTTTCTGTATCCTTTAGACTCCATAAAAGTCATTTTTGGACCTGTAAATTTCCAGAAAGAGGGTACTTTCTCGCCCAATTGAACTACGGCTTTCCCTGAAATGATTACGATACTCCTTGAAATGGCTAATGACACCCCAACTGAAATTTTGCAGGGGAGGTGGTGTTGCATCACCCACTAATACTTGCCGAATATTTCAGGATCGTCGTTCAGGTCTTGAAAATCTATACGGACTATAGAACATTTATTGCGCGTGTTTTGCACAAACATACCTTTAGCTCCTAACATCAGGGAACTACTGACTCATGACTGGAGGCATGTGAGGGTTATTTGGACGTCAGCACAGATCGGATCATACAGTGCGCTGCAGGTTCATAAGAACACGAACACCGCAAGCGGTGGTCGGATCCGACAGCTCAATCTTGTCATTCGTTTGCTTGATCAGGAAGAATTCGAAGCGAAAGGCGGCTTTGATGCGCTTGATACGTATATCGCGATGTCGGACATATGGATCAACCGATGAACCCAGACGATGTATAGCTATTGCCGCTCCAGCACCAATTCCGTCGTGCCCTGACGTCCTGAGAGACTGAGGACATCCGTGCTCTCGCAGAGCCCGCCGGGGAGGGTTCCGCCGAGCTCGCCTGGGTCGCAGGTCTCGCCATCATTGTCGAGGTCGGTGGAGAAGATGATGCGGTAGTCACCCGCGGGAAGGTTTGAGCCCGACAATGATCCGCCTGCGCCCAATTCAATCGTGCTTGAAAGCTCGGTGATGAAATTGGCGTTCGCTGTCCTGCGCTGCACCAGCACATGCACCGGCGCGGTGGCGGCATTGCCGTTGCGCTCCACCACGCTAAAACTCACGGGGATCGATTTCAGAAGACCGTTGGATGCCGCAACACGGACCTCAAACCCGTAATCACCAGGTGTAAGCCCCCCGCGGAAGACAACAAGGCGATATGTTCCGTACCCATCTGCATCGACATTCACGGGTTCAGGGTCGGGGAGAACTTCGGGCGTCAGCGCGGGGCTGCTGACCACGGATACGGACGCAATGGAGAAATCAGGCCCGCCTGAGCGCCTTATCGAAAACGTTGCTTCAAAAAGCCCCCGGCCAAGGTCCATCGCTGTGGGCTCTAACCGAAAATCCGGGGCTAAAATGAGTGTGCCGTCACGCAAAGAGATCGCCGTATCCACCATTTTCTTGAGGGACATGAGGCCAAACCCCGTCTCCTCATCACGGCCAGGCGCAGCGATATCCTCCGTCAGCAAACCATCTTCCAAAACCCGGCGCAGGGTTCCTGGGTCAAGTGTGGGATCGATGGCTTTCATCAGGGCAAAGCCCGCCGCCACGTGAGGCGCAGCCATGGATGAGCCTTGATAGAGGGCATAGTCCGCTTCGAAACCAGTGCTTGTTCCGTTCACCGATGCCATGCTGCCCATGATGCCGTCACTGTTACCATCCGTATTCTGATCAAACCGCGCATCCCCGCCGGGTGCGGCGATTTCCACTTGCGGGTAGGATGAGCTGTAGAAAGCGCGCTGATCGTTGATGTTCGTGGCGGCAACGGCGAAAACATCTGGGTAGGAAGCGGGGTATTCCGGTAACGGATTGATGCCTGCCCCGCTATTGCCAGCTGAGGCCACGATGATCACCCCTTCTGCCGTTGCAGCTTCGATCGCAGCTTCAACGGCGGCGTCAACCTCGGTGCCGCCAAAAGAGAGGTTGATCACATCGGCGCGCCTGGGCGCGAGTACCCCAGAGGAGTTGGAAAGCCCCGCTGCATAGCGAATGGCGCCGGCGATATCACCGACGATGAGCTGGCAATTGGGGCTCCGATTGTAGCCGAGCTTCAGCATCATGAGGTCAGCAAACGGAAGAACGCCTTCCATGGTGTCCCCATCAATGACGCCGTTGACACTGCCTCCGTCCCGCGGAGCGACAGCAATGGAGGAGACATGGGTGCCGTGGAACTCAAAGCATTCGTCCGGGTTGGGATCGTTGATCACGACCTCCTCGTTCGCCTCGGCCGATGCGGCACCTGATTGCGCAGCGGCAATGGCATCACCATCGAGGAATGCGGGCACAAAGTCGCGGGCGTCCACCAGCACCGGCGCGATTTTGGGATGGCTTGCGAAGACCCCGCTATCAAGCACGGCGATCAAGGGGCGGCCAATCCCTGGAGCTGCGATATCCACCGTGTCGAGGGCGGCTTCCCAATCGACGGCGGTCAAATTCCATTGAAGATCCGGGTCCGTCGGCGGGGCCGCCATCAGACGCGGATAGTGATAGGGCCTGATCACATGATCGTTTGCTGCCGTGTTGGTCATTTTGGTATGATGCAAAAGTGCCAGCTTATGACGGTATTCCGTATCATGATCAGCTCGGCTTGCGGCCATGCCGAGGGTTTGCGTGGGAAAGACGCTCGAAAGTGGGCCCTTGCTCGCCATGGGCAAGGCCAGGTCCGTGACTTCCATGGGTGCGTATATGCTGACCTGTTCGCCTCCCAGAGGGTGCACAGGGGCACCGGCGCCCATGGGGCGAAGCACTTTCGAGACTGTCTGTGCACGCCCGGTCATCCCTGTGACCTGCTGGGCGGCCATGGCGGCAATGTTCACCTGGTTCGATGCAAGGGGGCCGGTTTGCGAGGCATCACCGATCACGAGGCTATAGTTCGACTGCCCCCTAAAGGCTTCGACCACAATGAAATAGGTGCCCGTTTCATTGACCGTGACACGCTCCACCTCGGCATCGAATTCAAACGAGACGCTGACCAAGGTGCCGTTCGTATCAAGAATGTAGAGATCCAGATCGACGGCGCGCGGGTTGGCGGGATCATAATCAAAAAGCTGCAGTGCGATCTGCTGACCCTGGGTCAGGGTTGTGCGGAACGTGTCGAACGGATCGTTGCTGAAAGCGAAATTGTCATTGCTCGACGCATCGCCGGTGGAAGTCTGCGCCACAAATCCGCGGATCTCCGCATCCGGCGCGATCAATTGCGCGCGCGATGTTGTGTTGTTGGAAATCGCGGGCTGATTGGGATCGTTGATATCGCTGTCCGCATCGAAAATTTCGTCAGCAATGACGGAGAGCCTGAAACTGACAGCGTTCGATGCGTCCCCACTGGACGAACCGCCACATGCAGCAAGCAGCAAAAAAACGGCGCCGAAGATCGCCTTATCCAACAGCTTCACCGACAACCGTCTCGATCTCCAACGTTGAAAAGCTGGATTTTTCCCTGCGTGAATCCCATGGTATTCGCCCCTGTATGGTCATCGCAAGGGGTAGATGCCCTTGCTGAACCTTAGGAAAGCTTATCAATCAAGGCTTTCATGCGGGCTTCCACATTGGGGTCCATTTTAAGCACTTCACCCCATTCGCGCGTGGTCTCGCCGTCCTGCTTGTCCGTGGCGTCGAGGCCGATCTTGCTGCCGAGACCAGAAACGGGGCTGGCGAAATCGAGGTAGTCGATGGGGGTGTTCTCCAGAACAGTGATGTCTCTGGCCGGGTCCATCTTGGTGGAGATTGCCCACCAGACATCCTTCCAGTCGCGGGCGTTGACGGTGTCATCCACCACGATCACCCATTTGGTGTACATGAACTGTCTGAGATAGCTCCACGCACCGAGCATGACCCGCTTGGCATGGCCAGCATAGGCCTTCTTCATGCTGATGACAGCGATGCGGTAGCTGCATCCCTCTGGTGGTAGCCAAAAGTCCGTGATCTCCGGAAACTGCTGCTGGAGGAGGGGGATGAACACTTCATTGAGCGCTTCGCCGAGGATCGAGGGTTCATCCGGTGGGCGACCGGTGAAGGTGGACAGGTAGATCGGATCCTTCCGCATGGTGATCGCCGTGACGGTGAAGACCGGGAACTGTTCCACCGAATTGTAATAACCGGTGTGGTCACCATAAGGACCTTCGTCCGCATATTCGTCCAGCGAGACATAGCCTTCCAGCACGATCTCCGCTTCGGCGGGCACTTTGAGGGGCACGGTTTTGCAGTCCACAAGTTCAGCCTTCTTGCCCCTTAAAAGACCTGCGAATTGATACTCCGACAGCGTGTCCGGCACGGGGGTCACGGCGGCGAGGATGGTGCCGGGATCGGCGCCCAGGACGGCGGCAGCGGGCAGGGGCTCGGACTTTTCCTGGCCCCAGCGCTGGTGATGCTGCGCCCCGCCGCGGTGTTTGAGCCAACGCATGATCGTCTTGGTCTTGGAAAGCCTCTGCATACGGTAGATGCCGAGATTGAAGGCATCTTCGCGCTTGTCCGAGGGGCCCTTGGTGACAATCAGCGGCCAGGTGATGAGAGGCGCAGGCTCCCCCGGCCAACAGGTCTGGATCGGCAGCTTGTGAAGATCGATATCCTCACCTTCGAGGACAACCTCCTGGCACGGCGCTTTCTTCGTCGTGCTCGGGCGCATGGCCAGCACCTGCTTGGCCAGCGGCAGAAGATCCATCGCATCGCGCAGGCCTTGCGGCGGCTCAGGTTGGCGCAGAAAGGCGAGGGTCTCGCCGACCTCGCGCAGCTCCTCACCCGTGCGGCGTTCCTTGTCGCCAAAAGTCACGGCCATGGCCACCCGGCGCACCGTACCGAAGAGATTGACCAGCACCGGCATGGGCGACCTTTCGCCCGTCTCGGTGATCACGTTTTCAAACAAAACCGCAGGGCCGCCACGCGCCAGCATCTCCTTCTGAAACGCTGTCATCTCCAAATCGGTGGAGACCGGTTCGGTGACGCGAAGCAGTTCGCCTTCAGCTTCAAGTTTGCTCAGGAATTCGCGTAAAGATCGATAAGCCATGCCTACTTATGCCCCCCGAGACATTTTTGGTCACCGTTTGGTTACGTCGCAGAAGGAAATTGCGATGGATATCTTCATCGCAGCATCATTCTCGCTTCCTACCATTGCACGGTGGGTATGCGGCTGTTAGAAAGCTGCAATGGTGGTGGTTCGCTAATGGGTCCTTTGACCGCGAGTTTATTGACGTTGCTCCACAAGCTCACGGGCAGTGCACTCGTGATCTTTGGTATCGTCCTTTTCCCCATGCCCATTCCTATTGGTTTGGTGATGATCGCTGTTGGGCTTCTCTTTTTGGCGCCTTACTTCAAGCCGATTCAAAT
>JBCCTG010000104.1:0-5861 GCA_039198735.1 Pseudomonadota bacterium
CACGCGCTATTGCTGGCGAGGCAGGTGTGCCATTCTTCACAATTTCAGGTTCGGATTTTGTTGAAATGTTTGTCGGTGTCGGCGCGAGCCGGGTCCGCGATATGTTTGAGCAGGCCAAGAAAAATGCGCCCTGTATCATCTTCATTGATGAGATCGACGCTGTTGGCCGGTCGCGGGGCGCAGGCCTCGGCGGCGGCAATGATGAGCGTGAGCAGACCTTGAACCAGCTCCTCGTCGAGATGGACGGGTTTGAGTCCAATGAGGGCATCATTCTGATTGCGGCCACCAACCGTCCTGACGTTCTTGATCCGGCGCTCCTGCGTCCAGGCCGCTTTGACCGCCAGGTTGTCGTGCCGAACCCTGACCTTGTGGGCCGGGAGAAGATCCTGGGCGTGCACATCAAGAAGGTTCCTTTGGGTCCAGATGTGAAGATCCGCGATATCGCGCGGGGCACGCCGGGCTTCTCCGGCGCTGACTTGGCCAATCTCGTGAACGAAGCGGCGCTTCTTGCGGCGCGGCGGTCCAAGCGCATCGTCACGAACCAAGAGTTCGAAGACGCCAAAGACAAGATCATGATGGGGGCTGAGCGCCGCTCCACCGTGATGACGCAGAAAGAGAAAGAGCTGACCGCCTATCACGAGGCTGGCCACGCCATCGTCGCCCTCAACGTGCCCTCGACGGACCCTGTGCACAAAGCGACGATCATCCCCCGCGGCCGGGCCCTCGGCATGGTCATGCAGCTACCCGAACGCGATAAGTTTTCGATGTCGAAACAAGAAATGACCTCGCGTCTTGCCATCCTCATGGGTGGCCGGGTCGCCGAGGAGATCAAGTTCGGTAAGGAGCATGTGACCTCCGGCGCCAGCTCCGATATCGAGCAGGCGACCAAGATTGCCAAAGCCATGGTCACCCAATACGGCTTGAGTGATGAGCTGGGTCCCGTGGCCTATGCCGAGGACCAGGGCGAGGTCTTCCTCGGTCAGCAAATCGCGCGTTCCGGCGCCATCAGCCCTGACACCGCTAAGACGATCGAGGACCTGATCCGCAGCCTCATCGATGAGGCTTATCAGACGGCGCACCGCATTCTCGGCCGTGACCAGAACGAGGATTGGGTCAAGCTTTCCGAGGGTCTTCTCGAATACGAAACATTGACGGGTGAAGAGATCAAAGCGCTCCTGCGCGGTGAGAAGATCATTCGCGATGAACCGGATGAGCCGTCCAGTCCGCCGCCAAGCTCCGTTCCGAGCGCCGGCGGGCCGAAAGAAGGACCCATCGGCGGGGCCGAGCCCCAGGGGGCGTGAGCCTGTCTTACCAAAGGGTTTTTGGGCCCGAGGGCCCGGAAACCCCTGAGAACTGCTTTCCTATCACACCCTTGGGTGTTAACCTCTCGTTAGCGAATACCCAGGGGATCTCAGATGCGGCCGAACTTTCACGCGATTGAAGCGATCGCCTACGGTTTCCGTTTTGGCTTGACGGGGCTGCCGACGTTTTTGCGCCTTGGCTGGCTTCCGATCGTGCTGCTTGTGGGCTCGATGGTTTGGCTGCAGACCAACGCGTCTTGGAATATGGCCAGGTTTATCGCTGAACCTGGCGCCATCGCAGAAGCCTCTTTGGGCAGCTTCAGCGAGATTTTCGCGGATCGCCAAGCCCAACACGATCAAACAGAAGACAGCACTGACAGCGTTCTGGACGATTTTGATGCGGACGATATCACCGATGATATTGGCGCGATTGGGCCCCTCACGGGTGAGAAATGGCTTGCGATCTTCGGTATCTTTGTAAGCGCGCTTTTGATCATTCCAGCTTTCGTGGGCGCAATACGCCAGGCTGCTGGTGTTGAGCCTCGCGGCGGGGTCCTTCCCCTTTTTGGTCGAGAAGAGTGGAGTACAGTCGGCGCAGCCTTACTGATGGTTCCGATCACTTTTCTCGCCAGTGCAATGTTTGCGGGACCCTTCTTTGGTTTTGCGATCTGGGCGAAAGTCTCGGGATCAGGTATTGCGGCAACGGGGGCTTTCCTTTTCGGTATCGTCGCTTTTTTCGGCTTCATTTGGTTTATCGTTCGCGCCAATCTTTTCACGACCCATGCAGCGATTACAGGCCAGATTGCCTTTGGTGAAGCCTTCGGAATATCCAGTGGTCGTTATTGGAAACTGCTTGCCACGTTCATTTTGATTTGGATTATCTTTATCGTGATCAGTCTTGCGGTACAGTTGCTGTATTCTGGTATGGGTTTTGTTTTACCAGCTGCGGTCTCGCTCGGTTTTCTTATTCTTGTGCAGCTTTATGTGAGCCTTGCACAAATTGGCATCATAGGCCGGATCGTCGGCGATCTCCTCGGCTTGACCGATGATGATGCCTATGGCGACTTATCGTCACCAGCCGGTGATGATCATGTTGATGATCTGCCGCTTGCAGGATCGCCGTCCGCCTCGCCTCGGGAAGAACTGTCTGATGAGCAAGAGACGGCTTCTTTTGTTGCTGAACCTGAGGCTTTTTCAGAGCAAGAAGAGCCGGTGATGCGCCGTCGGGATCAGCATCAACCGGTAGCGGCATTTGCCGATGCACCCGAGCCCAGCATCACTGCCCATGCTCAGCCGCGAAAATCCAAATCATCGGTGCAGTTCCTGCGCACACGCTTCCGTTAAGAACAGCACACTCGCCTCGCGCCGAGAGATCGCCTACAAGCGATCTCTATGAAGATTGTCGGCATCGTCAATGTCACACCGGATAGTTTTTCGGATGGTGGCCACCACCCAAGTCCTGCGGCCGCTATCGAGCATGGCCTGCGGCTTGTCGATCAGGGTGCCGATGTTCTGGATATCGGTGGGGAAAGCACCCGGCCCGGCGCCTCGCCTGTCGCCTTCCAGGAGGAGTGCGATCGCGTGCTTCCCGTTATCGAGGGCCTCTCCGCAAGAACGTCCGTGCCTCTTTCCATCGATACAAGAAAGCCTGAGGTGGCGCGCGGCGCCATCGGTGCGGGGGCACGTATTTGGAACGATGTCAGTGCGCTTTCCGCTCACGGAGCGTTGGCTTGCGCGGCTGAGCTCGGTTGTCTGATTATCCTGATGCATATGAAAGGTGACCCGGCAACGATGCAGGCCTCGCCGCGCTATCGTGACGTCACGGCTGAGGTCTTCACCCACCTCAAAGCGCGGATCGACGCTTGCGTGCAAACCGGTGTGGACCGCGGCAAGATCATCGCCGATCCCGGTATCGGTTTTGGCAAAACGCTGGAGCACAATCTGACGCTCCTCCGGGATCTTCATGTCTTCCGGAGGCTGAATGTTCCTCTTATGTTGGGGGCGAGCCGCAAACGTTTTATCGCCGGTGTGGATCGCGACACGGGCGCCGCTGACCGGGTCGGCGGTAGCCTCGCCGCAGCCCTTCGCGGTGAAGAGGCCGGTTACGATTATGTGCGGGTGCACGATGTGGCGGAAACCCGGCAGGCGCTCGCCGTGGCGCGGGCTATGAACAGCTACCCATAACGCCCAGCTTGCCGGAAGGGTGTTCTTCTCCCTTTCATCGATTTCAGCTATCAGTTCAGCATAGGATGAGGAGGTTTTATGCGCGGCGACGGAAACCCTCGGGAACGCACCGTGTTTGGCACGGACGGGGTGCGCGGCCTTTCCAATTCGGGTGCGCTGACACCTGAAGGTGTCTTGCGCCTCGGCATGGCGGCAGGGCGGGTGTTCCGCCGCGGTGACCATCGCCACCGGGTGGTGATCGGCAAGGACACACGTCTTTCCGGTTATATGATCGAGCCTGGCCTAACGGCCGGTTTGATTGCCGCCGGTATGGACGTTCTTCTTCTCGGCCCTATTCCGACCCCGGCCATGGCGATGTTGACCCGGTCGATGCGCGCCGATCTTGGCATCATGATTTCAGCTAGCCACAATCCGTACCATGACAATGGTTTGAAGTTTTTTGGACCCGACGGGTACAAACTGTCCGATGATACAGAACTTGAGATCGAAGCATTGATGGAGGAGGGGCCCAATGTCGGGCTTGCCAAACCCGATATGCTGGGTCGAGCCAAACGCATCGATGATGCCGGTCCGCGCTATATTGAATTTGCCAAAGCCGCGCTGCCCCGCCGTCTCTCGCTTGATGGTGTACGTGTGGTCCTCGATTGCGCCCATGGCGCGGCTTACAAAACCGCCCCTGTGGTTCTTTGGGAGCTGGGCGCCGATGTGAAAACCATTGGCGTGACACCTGACGGTTTCAACATCAATGACGGATGCGGATCAACGGCACCTGCGCGCATGTGTGAAGCGGTGAAAGAGTACCGCGCCGATATCGGCATCGCGCTCGATGGTGATGCCGACCGGGTGATCATCGCCGATGAGAAAGGCAACATTATCGATGGCGACCAAATCCTAGCGACGATTTCCACGGCGCTGCAACGCTCCGGTTCGTTGAAGGGTGAAGGTGTGGTTGGAACGGTGATGGCCAATATGGGCTTTGAGCGTTTTCTTGGCGACCATGGTATGAGCCTTGTGCGGACGAAAGTGGGTGACCGGTATGTGGTCGAGGCGATGCGCGAGCGCGGCATGAATGTTGGCGGTGAGCCATCAGGACACGTTATTCTTTCCGACTACTCCACAACCGGTGACGGTCTCGTGACGGCTCTCAATGTCCTGGGTGTGGTGGTTGAGCAAGACAGGCCTGTTTCGGATGTTTGCGATAATTTTGATCCGTTCCCGTCTGTTCTCAAGAACATCCGTTATAGAGGCGGCAACCCCTTGGAGACCTCTGCCGTGAAAGCTGCGATCGAAGCCGCCAACACGGCCCTTGAGCAGCGCGGCCGGACGGTCATCCGCAAATCGGGGACGGAACCGCTGATTCGCGTGATGGCCGAAGGCGAGGACGAGGCCGCCGTCACCAAGGTTGTCGACGATATCTGCGCCGCTGTCCAAGCGGCGGTGTGACAAGGTTGTGCAGGGCCGCGTCCTCATCATCGCCGGGTCGGACTCAAGCGGCGGTGCGGGCATTCAAGCGGATATCAAGACGTGTACAGCCTTAGGCGCTTACGCGGCCACGGCGATCACCGCTGTCACGGTTCAGGATACGAACCGCGTCTATGACGTCCATTCCATCCCCCCTCAACTGGTGCGCAGGCAGATTGACGTGGTTCTGTCCGATCTCGGTGCCGATTGCATCAAGATCGGGATGATTGGCAGTGTGGCGATTGGCCAAGTGATCCGTGATGCACTGGTTGAGCACAACCGCATTCCCGTGGTGCTTGACCCCGTGCTCGTCGCCACCAGTGGTGATGCACTTGGCCATGATGATGTTGCGCAATGGATCCGGGAGGAGCTTCTACCCCTCGCTACCGTCCTGACACCGAACATTCCTGAACTGAGCGCACTGAGTGGGCATAGTATATCATCATCAGATGAAGCGAAGCGGGCAGCGGCGCATCTTCTGACCCTCGGTGCGCAAGCCGTCTTGGCTAAGGGCGGTCATCTCCTTCAGGGGGCTGACCTGACCGACCATTTGATCACCGCGAGCCATACGGCGTCTTTCACCCATCCACGGATCACCACCACCAACACCCATGGAACCGGCTGCACATTGGCAAGCGCTGTGGCGGCCGGTATTACCCAGGGGATGACCCTGGAAGATGCGTGTCGGCGCGGGGTCGATTATGTGCATCAAGCGATCAAGCGGGCGCCAGGGTTAGGGCAGGGGCATGGGCCGCTGGGTCACGACGTTTAGAGCCGTTTGAACCTGATGCGATTGAGTTTTTCGGTTTCAATGCGAAACCGGTGACCCATTTTCGCGGTAGGACGCTCTAGAGTGCATTCAATGATCTCCTGGTCATTGAATGCACTCTAGGTTTTTGATGGTCGCGTTTTCGA
>JBCCTG010000105.1:0-5826 GCA_039198735.1 Pseudomonadota bacterium
CCCAAACCATCCAGTGGCGACCGTTCATAGGATCTTCCTCATGCATAAGGCGCCCAAGATGGCGCCTGTGACTTAATATCTGATCACGTCCCCGGCAAAACGCTCAGCAAAAAGCGACTGTGCCTGAAAGGTACCTTCGAGGGTAGATAGGAAAGCGTCACATCCCTTCCAACCGTTAAGCGCGTTTGTCACAGCTTCTGCGGCTTGTTCTGGGAGGTGGGTGAGGGTCTCGCCCCGCACCAGACAAGGAAGCGTTGCGATCCGTTGCCGTGCCAGGGTGGAGGTGGCGATATCGCGCGGTAGGATCTGACCAAGCGGACGGAGTTCAAGGCCTTCATGAGCCTCTTCCGGAACCGAAACGATGAACCGGCGATCGAAAAGGTGCTTAGAGCCAGGCATGACGGAAATCGGGGCAAGACCTGGAGCGCCATCGGCACGGCCTAAGAGTGCCGCGGGTTCGCGCAAAAAAATGACACCGCTCTTGCCAATGGCGCGCACCATCACACCGCGCACCGTCATCCCAGAAAGCGCATCAACGCTGATCGGCGACCGGGATGACGACCATGAGCCAAGGGCGCTCATGATGCGGTCAACCCGATCCCTTGCATCGCTTGCGCTGTCGATGAGGTCGTCAGCATCCGCGAACACGACTGCACCATCGACCGTTTCACCAGGCCAAGAAGACGGACGACATCGTGTGGCGCTCGAAGCTGCGGTCCGGCACAGCGCTTCCACCGTCAGCAAATCCTGCTGCTCCAGCGCCGCAAGAAGCGCCCGCACACGGACGCGTTCATATTTGTCATCCTCATTGGACGGATCATCGATAAAGGGCACAGCATATTCATCCGCATAAACCCTTGCCGCAAACCTCCGTACCGAGAGCATGGGGCGATGAAGGGTGATGAGCTCTCCAGCCCCCGCAGCAATCATGCGTTGGGCGGGCATCCCGGCAAGACCCCTCCCCCCGCCGCGCTTTAACCGCATAAAGACAGTTTCAGCTTGATCATCGGCTGTATGCGCGGTGAAAAGATGGCTGATCCCCATCTTTTCGCACGCCTCACAAAGAAGCCTATAGCGGGCGCTCCGCGCTGTTGCCTGGAGACCTGTCTTAGGCTTCTCGCCTTCCCAAATCAGGATCTCGTGATCGATACTCCGTTCACGACACCATGCGGCGACGGCATCGGCTTCTTGCGCCGACCCCTCGCGCAAACCATGGTTGACGGTGAGGGCGACGATGGGCTTGCCTGCTTTCCAGGCCCAGTGAAGAAGCGCAAAACTGTCCGCACCGCCAGAAACGGCAATGGCCGCTGCTTGCATATCAGGCAACGGCCATTCGAAGGAAAAAACGTCTGTTAACTGCAGGTTGATTCCTGCACGTCTGAAATTCGGCGGCGCATGTCGCCGTCCATCCGTCGGTAATTGTTGAGACCGCGTTCCCAGACCCGGCAGGCCTCGTTGCGTTTATCAGCCCGTGCGAAAGCTTGGCCAAGTTTCAGATGCGCTTCCGGCGCACGCTCATTGTCTGGATACGTCCTGATGAAATCAAGGAACGTCCGGGCCGATGCGCCAAGGTCGCCTTGCGCCAAATAGGTCTCACCCAGATAGAAGGTGGCATCAGGGGCCAGTGCATCATTGGGGAAGTCATCGATCAGCGTGACGAAAGCCAACTCGGCTTCGTCATACCGCGCCTCCAACAGCGCGTTGCGGCCAGCGCGAAACGCTGTATCTGGATCTTTGAAGCCGCCATCTTCTGGCTCTTGACCACCGATAAGGTCGATCGGCCCACTGACATTCGAGCCGCCATTGCTGGTAGGGGCGGGGCCGTCGGCACTGGACATCGCATTCAAAAATTCAGGGTTCGCCGTTTCCAAGAAGCGATTGAACATCTCTTGCTGCTGACGCAGATCAAAGGTCAGCCGCTCAACCTCACCGGTGAGGCGTTGGATCTCACTTTCAAGGGCACCGATGCGCACGGCAAAGTCAGCCCCCGAACCCACGGACACCTGGGCGCTCGGGTTGGGATTTGCACCTTGGTAGCGGACATTCGCGCCGCTTGCGCTTGCTTCGCCGTAAACACTGCCTTGCAGATCAAGGAGCTGCTGCTCAATCGTGTCGAGCCGCTGCCGGGTTTGACGGTTCTGGGCATCCGCCGTCATCGGGATCGCCATCATCAAGGCGCTCGCTGCGCCAAAACACCACTTCATCGCATTCATATCCATGCCCTCCCGATCCATCTGACGCGCATCTATCATAGGACAGCATCGCGCCCTAATGAGAAGAGAGCCATCCGCGACGCTTGTAAACTTTCGTGCGGAAACGTGACGATGTTGGCGGTCATGGACGCTGACACTGCATGCGAAGGGTGTTAGCGCCGCACAAGGTCCATGCAAGTTCTTCCCGCGCACCACGTTCACAATTGGCTCCGTCATTCGGCCCAGCGTGCCGAAGCCCTGACGGATGTGCGCATATGGATGCTTGCAGCGGTGACCGGTGTTTTGGCCGCTTACGGCGTTATTGCGTTTTCGATGGCCATCGAGTTCATTACCGAGGCCAGTTACGGAACGGGCTCGGAGAGCCTGGCCCAGGGCGCACGGGAGCTTGAGCCTTTGCGCGCCTTCATGGTGCCGACCCTTGGCGGGGTGCTGGTGGCGGCGATGCTGTGGCTCTCGCGCAAGCTCGACTACATCCCCGACCTGCGTTGCCAGGGCGTGGCCGAGGTGATCGAGGCCCGCGCCCGGCCACCGGGCAGTATCTCATTGCGCGGGGGACTGATCAACACCGCCGTCTGCGCCACGGCCTTAGGCACAGGGGGCAGCGCCGGACGGGAAGGCCCGGCAGTCCTTCTCGGCGGGGCGATCTCCGTTTTTCTCTCCAAGCAATTCGGTCTCTCGGCCAAAGATAGCCGCACCCTTCTTGGCTGCGCCGCGGCGGCAGCGGTTTCGGCAGCCTTCAATGCCCCCATCGCCGGCGTTCTTTTTGCTTTGGAGGTGGTGCTCTCCAATTACGCGCTATCGATTTTTGCGCCGATCGCCCTCTCCTCCATCATTGCGGCCCTTATTTCCCGAGGGCATTTGGGGGATCTGCACCGTTTCGTGATCCCCGATTATGGCGGCGCGACCTCCATCGATCTTGTCCTGGGCAGCAGCCTGGGGCTCGTCTGCGGTCTGGTCTCGGTGCTTTTTCTGATGAGCGCCGCCTCGGGGCGCAGCATCACCCGGCAGGTCGTGGCCCGGTTCAAGATTGATATGGCCGTGCTGCCTGTCTTCGCAGGCCTCGCCATGGGGCTTGTGGCGATCGCCTTTCCAGAAGTTTTGGGGGTTGGTTATGAAGCCACCACCGAGGCGCTTGAGGGCCATTATACCCTCCGCCTGTTGACGATTTTTCTTCTGGTGAAAATGGCCGTCACGGTGCTTTGCCTCTCCTGCCGCTTCGGCACGGGGGTTTTTTCCGGCGGGATTTATCTTGGTGCCATGGCCGGCGCAGGCTTTGGCATCGTCATGAACTTGGCTTTTCCGGGGCTTGTCACCGAACCCACGTTTTATGCGATGATCGGCATGGGCGCGGTGTCCGGGGCAATCATCGGTGCACCGATTTCCACCACCTTGATCGTCTTTGAGTTGACCGGCGATTACACCATCACCGCGGCCCTGATGATCGCGGTGGGCATGGCCACGGTTCTCACGCAAATCTTCTTTGGATCGTCCTGGTTCCATTATCAGCTCAACCAGCGTGGTTATGATCTTTCTGAAGGCCCCCAAGGAGTGATCCTGCAAACCATCCGTGTGCGCGACGTTATGCGTCCCGTACCTGAAAGTGCCATGCCATTGGAAGAAGGCGCCGCCCGCCTCAGCCAAAACCAAACCTTGGGCGAGGCCCTCGCCGACATGAACCAACTCGGCCTCGACGCAATGCCCGTGACGGCGAGCAAAGGCGAGGACAAGCTCCTCGGCACTATTACACAAGTCCGCGCCCTGAGAACCTACAACAAAGCGCTTGTTGATAGCCATATTGAGCATCACCGGTGACGTGTTGCGCAATGCTGCAAACAAAGTGAAGTATTCTTATGCTGCAAAAGGATATTGCACCATGGAAAAGGCGAAAGAGAAGATTTTTCAGCACTTTGAGAGTGTTCGCGATACCCTTGTCGAACGCCATGAAGGCAAATGGGTATTGATCAGTATCAGCAAGGAAACGGAAATTTTTCATTCGCCAGGAGAGGCTTATGACGTAGGTGCCAGACGTTACGGCCCCGATCGTTTCATCGTCCAGCCGATTGAGGCATTGCCAGCCAGTGTTGGCAGCTTTTGCTGAGGTGAACAGTCGTTTTGCGTGTCTCCAGTCACGTTGTTCACAAGCGCCTTTTCATGGATATTGGTTTGTCCACCAACGATCCACTGATGTTTTCTAGCATCAAAGCTCTTTACGATACTGGTTCGACCATCACGGTGCTAAGAGAAGAAATTTTGGCAGAACCGCCTTTGAAAATGCTCGGCTATCGTGATGTTTTGGGCGTGAACGGCTTCGGGCGGTACAAGACTTGTCTGGGTGCACTCTCCCTACCCACGGAAACTGGACCTTATATTATTGAAGATCATCCCATCGCCATCAGACCGAGAGATAGCGACCCCAACTTTCATGCCAGTTTCGACATGATCCTGGGTATGGATGTGATCGAAAAAGGGGTTCTAACCGTAGATGGACCGGGTGCAGCTTTTGTCTTCGACATCAACCCTTAAAGGCTGACGCGACAGAGTTTGCGGCACCGCATCAAGGGCGCTATCTACGCTCCCATGAGCCAAGACCTTCCCTTCCAAGTGCAGATCGTCCCCGTGACGCCGTTTCAGCAGAATTGCTCGATCATTCGCGCAAGCGATGGTTCAGCGGTGGTGATCGACCCCGGCGGTGAGGTCGACAAGCTGATGGCCGTGGCCGAGGCTATGGATGCGCGCATCGAAAAGATTTGGCTCACCCATGGTCACCTCGACCACGCCTCGGGCTCCATGGAGCTCAAACGCAGGACCGGGGCGATGATCGAAGGCGCTCATCAAAAGGAAGTTTTCTGGCTCTCTCAAATTGCTGAGCAATCCAAGCGCTTTGGCGTGGAGGGCGAAGGCGAGAACGTGGTGCCTGACCGTTGGCTCGATGATGGCGACACGGTGGAGATCGGCGGGGTGGTCTTTGATGTCTATTTCACACCAGGCCACACACCGGGGCATGTCATCTTCCACCAAAAAGAGGCCAAGCTCGCCTTTGTGGGGGATGTTCTCTTCAAAGGCTCCATCGGGCGCACGGATTTCCCCCGCGGCGATCATCAGACATTGATCGACTCGATCACCCAGAAACTCTGGCCCTTGGGCGACGACACCCGCTTTGTTTCAGGCCATGGACCCCTCAGCACCTTTGGCGAGGAACGCAAAACCAATGCCTTCGTTGCCGACGCGGTTTTGGGAACGGGCTGAAGCAAACGGAGCGTTAACCGAGCTTCGCCGAACACGCGTCTTACGCCGCAATCTGGGTTGAGGGAGGCCGCCGTGCCCGAGAATGTCGTCAGCTTTGTCTACACGATGTTCGCCATGGGGGCTGTGTGGGGTCTGCTTTTCACCTTCGCCAAGGGTTTTGTTCCCGCCAAGGAAGCCCAACGCCTTCTGATCATCTGCGCCTATGTTGCGGTGCTTTTTTGGTTCTCGCCCTCGCCTTGGCTGTTTTTTGTAGGGATTTTTCTGCTGGTGATGTCAGCCAAGCGGCATCCCGCTGCACTGGCGACGGGGATTTTTTTGCTCCCCCTGGTGCCTTCGAGCGAGGCGCAGTTCGGAACCTTCATACCGG
>JBCCTG010000106.1:0-5773 GCA_039198735.1 Pseudomonadota bacterium
CCGTGGAAGAGGCTGTCCGCCTCAAAGAAGCTGGCACAGCCGAGGAAGTGGTGGTCATCTCGATCGGCCCTGAAAAAGCTCAGGATCAGATCCGCCAAGCCCTGGCCATGGGCGCTGACCGCGGCATCCTGATCACCACCGACGAGGATGTGGAAAGCCTTGGCGTCGCTAAACTCCTCCAGAAAGTTTGCGAAGAAGAGAGTCCAGAGCTTGTGATCCTCGGCAAGCAAGCCATTGACGATGACCGCAACCAGACCGGTCAGATGCTTGCCGCCCTTCTCGGCTGGCCACAGGGCACCTTTGCTTCTGAAGTGAAGAAAGACGGCGACAAGCTGCACGTCACCCGCGAGATCGATGGCGGCCTTCAGACGGTGGCCCTTAACCTCCCGGCTGTGGTCACCACCGATTTGCGCCTCAACGAGCCGCGCTACGCTTCGCTGCCGAACATCATGAAGGCGAAGAAAAAGCCCCTCGATAAAAAGACGGCGGCTGATTACGGCGTCGATGTGAGCCGTCGCCTCACCAAGCTGAAAGTCACCGAGCCCCCTGTCCGTGAAGCGGGCATCAAAGTGGAATCGGTGGAGCAGCTCATCTCGAAACTCAAAGACGAAGCGGGGGTTCTCTAATGGCTATTCTCGTTCTTGCTGATCACAACAATGAAGCCCTTAACGATGCAACATTGAAAGTTGTCGGTGCTGCCCAAAAAATCGGCGGCGACATTGATGTTCTCGTGGCTGGCGAAGGTGCGTCAGGTGTGGCCGATGCGGCCTCCAAAATCGCTGGCGTGCGCAAGGTTCTCCATGCGGATGATGCGCACTACGCCAAGCGCCTTGCTGAACCGATGACCGAGCTTGTGGTGGGTTTGGCGGGCGATTACGACGCGATCCTGTCCTCCACGGGCACGGACGGCAAAAACTTTATGCCCCGCGTTGCCGCCAAGCTCGACGTTATGCAGATCTCGGCCATCACTGGGGTGGAAAGCGCCGACACCTTCGTCCGTCCGATCTATGCGGGCAACGCCTTCGCCACGGTGCAAAGCAAAGACGCCAAAAAGGTCATCACGGTGCAGCCGACAGCCTTCGATCCCGTCGGTACGGACGGTTCGGCAACCGTTGAGACAATCGGCAATGGCGCGTTCCCTGGCATCTCGACCTTCGTCAACGAAGAGCTGACGGTATCGGATCGCCCCGAGCTTGCGGCGGCCAAGATCGTTATCTCCGGCGGGCGGGCCCTGGGTTCGGGCGAAGCCTTTGAAGAGTACATCTATCCGGTGGCGGACAAACTCGGCGCAGCCGTGGGTGCATCCCGCGCAGCCGTCGATGCTGGCTATATGCCCAACGACTACCAAGTCGGCCAAACCGGCAAAGTGGTGGCGCCAGAACTTTACATCGCCGTCGGTATTTCCGGCGCGATCCAGCATCTGGCAGGCATGAAAGACAGCAAAGTCATCGTTGCCATCAACAAAGACGAAGAAGCCCCGATCTTCCAAGTGGCGGATTACGGCCTGGTCGCTGACCTCTTCGACGCGATGCCGAAACTTAAAGACGCGCTCTAAACATGATATCCAAGGCGCACCGTTCTCTTTGCGCTTTGGAAACCCCCGCGTCATGGAATGGGCCGGTGCAGTGCGTCGGCCCGCCGCCTCGCGCATCAGCACGAAATGGCGCTAAGCTGTTATTGTTAGTGTGAGGAAATATCATGAGCGAAGCCGTTCTTCAGGATGAAACCGTAGCGGCTCTCAAGCCTGCTCATGATTCAGCACGTCCCACGGCTTGCGTGGTCGGTGCGGGTTTTGGTGGGCTTACCCTTGCTTGCCGCCTTCAATCCATGGGCTTTCAAACCACCCTCATCGAAGCGCGGGACAAACTCGGTGGCCGCGCTTATGTTTACGAGCAAGACGGCTTCATCTTCGATGGCGGCCCGACGGTGATCACCGATCCCTCCTGCCTTGAGGAGGTCTTCAGCCTCTCCGGCAGGAAACTGTCCGACTACGTTGAGCTTTTGCCGGTGGAGCCAATGTACCGCCTCGCTTGGGAAGATGGCAAATTCTTCGATTATTTTCAGGAAACGGAAAAACTCGAAGCCGAGATCACGAAGATAAGCCCTGGCGATCTTGAGGGCTACCGGAAATTTTATAAGTATTCAGAGGAACTCTTCAGGGAGGGCTATCTCAAGCTTGGCCATGTGCCGTTCCTGAATTTCTGGTCGATGATCCGCTGTGCGCCGCAACTGGCTGGACTTCAGGCCCAACGCTCCGTGCACAGCCGGGTGTCGGACTTCATCAAAGATCCGCAGCTGCGCCAGGCTTTCAGCTTCCACACACTCCTCGTCGGCGGTGATCCGCACAAGACCTCGGCCATCTATGCCCTTATCCATGCTCTTGAGCGCAAATGGGGCGTGTGGTTCCCGCGCGGCGGCACCGGCGCGCTTGTGCGTGGGTTTGCCAAACTCTTCGAAGACCTCGGCGGAAAGATCCTCGTCGGGGACGCTGTGGAGGAAATCACCGAGGAAAACGGTCGCCTCAAAAATGTCCGAACCAAGAGCGGTTTCTCCCAAGACTTCGACTGCGTCGCCTCCAACGCCGATATCGTGCACACCTATGGTAAGCTTTTGGGCAAAACCATGCGCGGGCGTTCGGTGGAAAAATCGCTTCAGAACAAGCGCTTCTCGATGTCGCTTTTCGTGGCTTATTTCGGCACCAACAGAAAATATGAAGACATTCGTCACCACACGATCTGTTTTGGCGCACGGTACAAGGAGCTGATTGCCGAGATCTTCAAGGGCCCCAAACTGCCTGATGATTTCTCGCTTTACCTGCACCGCCCCACGGCCACGGACCCAGGCCTTGCGCCCGAAGGCTGTGATGCGTGGTATGTCCTCTCCCCTGTGCCGCACCTTGGCAAAGCAGCGATTGATTGGGAGACGGAAGGTCCCAAATACAAAGAGAAGATTTATCAGTATTTGGAAGAACGCTACATCCCTGATTTGCGCCAGCATATCGTCACCGACCATATCCTGACGCCTCAAGGTTTCAAAGATGAGCTCAATGCCCATGTGGGCTCGGCGTTTAGTCTTGAGCCTGTCCTCACCCAATCGGCTTTCTTCCGTATGCACAACCGCGACGATGAGATCGACAATCTCTATTTCGCAGGTGCGGGCACCCACCCCGGCGCGGGCATCCCCGGCGTGGTCGGTTCGGCCAAGGCCACCGCACGGCTGATGGGAGAAGACTTCGGCCTCGACCATGGTATAAGCGAGGTGAGCCTAGCGGCGGAGTGAGCATGAATGTAAGTGTTGCGCAGCAGTCCGCGGAGGCTATCTCCAAGGGATCCAAAAGCTTTGCGATCGCATCGCTTCTTTTTCGGCCGCACATGAAGCGTCATGCCCACATGCTTTATGCATGGTGTCGTCATTGCGACGATGTGATCGACGGGCAAAATTTGGGCTTCGGCGAGGATTCGTTTGCCGGGCGCGATGCCCTTCCCAGGCGGGAAGATCTTGAGAGCCTGACCCGCGACACCGATGCGGCCTGGCGTGGAGAGACGCCGGCGAGCTGGCCTTTCGAGGCGTTCCAGACCGTTGCCCTCGAAACGGGCATGCCGCGTCAACACCCCATGGATCTCTTGCGCGGTTTCGAAATGGACGTCGATGCGCAGCGTTACGAGACCCTCGAAGACACGCTTCGCTACAGCTACCATGTGGCCGGTGTTGTGGGGGTGATGATGGCGATCGTCATGGGTGTGTCCCCTGACGATAACGATACCCTGGACCGGGCCTCGGATCTTGGTATCGCTTTTCAGCTCACGAACATTTGCCGTGACATCATCGACGATGCTGCGATTGGCCGGGTCTATGTGCCCGCTGCTTGGCTCGCCGATGTGGGTGTCGGGCCTGAGCCGGGCGATATCTTGAGGGAGGTCAACCGCGAAGCGGTTTGGCAGGTGGCCCTGCGTTTGATGAAAGAAGCGGACAAATACTATCAATCCTCAGGACCCGGTGTGCGCCGCCTTCCTATTCGCGCAGGTTTCGCTGTGGCCGCGGCCCGCGGGGTTTACCGCGATATTGGCCGGGTGGTGCGTGTGAAAGGCCCCCGCGTTTGGGACAAGCGTGCCCGCACCTCCCGGCGTCGCAAGCTGGCCCTTGCGGGGCTTGGATGTATCCAAGGTGCAGGGTCGAAATCGCTTTTCTTCAAAGCACTTCCTCCCCGTGCGGATCTTTGGCAGCGGCCTATGTTGGGAGGCTTAACCTCGTGACAGATAAGACCATGGGCACACGCGGGCTTATCGGTATGGGCCTTGCAATTCTGATCACCTGCACCTGGCTCAGCTTGCATATCTACTTCGTGCACGTCTTTCGGATCCAGCTCTGGAGTGTACCCCTCATTCCTTTGGTGATGGCAGCCCAGTGCTGGCTGTCCGTTGGGCTTTTTATCATCAGCCATGACGCCATCCATGGCAGCCTCGCGCCGGGACGCCCGCGCATCAACCGCATCACCGGATGGATTGTCACAACGCTTTATGCAGGGTTTGATTTTGACCGCTTGAAGCGCAACCACGACCTCCATCACGTGGCGCCAGGGACGGCGGATGACCCTGATTTCTCTGCTGATCATCCGACTGCTTTTATACCCTGGTTCAAGGAATTTTTTTTGCGCCATTTCGGTTTTCGCCCGTTGATCTTCGTCAACAGTGTCGTTTCGATCTATTGGCTCATCCTCGGTGTGCCGATGGTCAACATCCTGCTTTTCTACGGCATTCCCTCCATTCTTTCGGCGGTTCAGCTCTTCTATTTCGGAACCTTCCGACCCCATCGGCATGACAGCGGGGGTTTCGTGGATGAGCATCGCGCGCGCAGCTCAGGCTTTGGGTGGCTTGTCAGCCTCTTCAGCTGCTACCATTTCGGTTATCATCACGAACACCATCTTTTCCCGTCGGAGCCGTGGTGGCGGCTTCCGAAAAAGCGAGAAGAGACCGAACCCATGGTGCCGGAAGGAGCCGCCTTATGATCGAGCTGAGCCTTTGGCAGAAAATTGCCATCGTCTTCGCGACAACGGCGGGGATGGAAGCCTTTGCTTGGTGGGCACACAAGCATATCATGCATGGATGGGGCTGGGATTGGCACCGCGACCACCACGAGCCGCACACCAACATGTTGGAGAAAAACGATCTCTTCGCCGTGGTGTTTGGTAGCTTCACGACGGCTTTGTTCGTCATCGGATGGCTATGGGTGCCGCCGCTTTGGTATGTGGCTGCAGGTATCACCGGGTACGGATTGATCTACACTTTCGTTCATGATGGCCTTGTACACCAACGCTTCCCTTACAATTGGGTTCCCAAAAAGGGGTATTGGAAGCGTCTCGTGCAGGCCCATAAGCTGCACCATGCCACCACCTGCAAAGAGGGGGCGGTGAGCTATGGCTTCGTTCTTGCCCCGGACCCGCACAAACTGCGGGTGAAGATGCGGGCACTGAAAGCCGCCAGGGAAGCCGCCGCCCAAACGGCTGAATGACCGATCAAGCGGCTAGAGCCGGTTGTGTTTCATGCGATGCAATACCCTGATCCTCTGAGGTAGCGCGCGCACTCGTGGGGTGGAAAGTGATCTGGTCCGATGAGGCATCCGATTTCGTCCCATAAGGCGTCGCCGATCCGCCAAGCGTACCGTCGACGCCTTATGGGACGAAATCGGATGCCTCATCGGACCAGATCACTTTCCACCCCACGAGTGCGCGCGCTACCTCAGAGGATCAGGGTATTGCATCGCATGAAACACAACC
>JBCCTG010000107.1:0-5748 GCA_039198735.1 Pseudomonadota bacterium
GCTGCGGAGCGCGCTAAAGCTGCGGGCTTTGATGGGGTGGAAATTCACGGTGCCAATGGTTATTTGATTGACCAGTTTCTCCAATCCAAGGTTAACCAGCGCGATGATAAATATGGTGGCTCTTTGGAAAATCGGTTCCGATTCCTGAAGGAAATCACCGAGGCGATCTTGACGGTGTGGGAGTCAGGGGCTGTGGGCGTTCGCCTTTCCCCCAACGGTGTCTTTAACGATGTGGGCTCCCCGGATTATCGGGAAACCTATTTGTACGTGGTGGAGCAACTAAAGCAGTACGGCTTGGGCTATCTGCATATTATGGATGGACTGGGCTTTGGCTTCCATGAGCAGGGAGAACCAATGACCCTGGCGGAGTTTCGTGCCATTTACCCCGACACTATTATTGGCAACTGTGGTTACACCCAGGAAGCGGCAGAGGAGGCGATCGCTGCGGGCAATGCAGATTTAATTGCTTTCGGTCGTCCGTATATCACCAACCCCGACCTAATCAATCGCTTTGCCAATGGATATCCTCTGACCGACTCGTCGGATCCGTCCCGTTGGTATTCCTCCGGCCCCGAGGGTTATGTGGACTATCCCACCTACGAGGACTCAAACCAGGCTGCGTAGTGGTCACTTTCAACCTCCACGGCACGTCAGAAACTGCTGTTGAATCTTCTGCCCCTATCTCGGAAATCTCCTCTGAGATAGGGGCATTTTTGACGAAAAAACCACAAACGTAAACTTACGGAAACGTGGGGCTGGAACCATTGACCCTGAAGGGCGATCGCCCTTATCCTGTAAGCCTGCAAACGGCGTGATTGCCTTGCAGGTTCGGGGGTGTGGCGGAATGGTAGACGCTGCGGATTTAAAATCCGTTGACCGTAAAGGTCGTGAGGGTTCAAGTCCCTCCACCCCTATTGCCACAGGCCTATTTCCACAGAAAGTGAGCTTACTAAGATCAAAGCCGCCGCTGAGGTTCAGACGACTGCTAAAGATGCCCCTCAAAAGGATTTTTTAAAGGCAACTATTTTACGGCCAGTTTGATAAAAAACAGGACGGCTTTGAGTCACGTAATCGAAGCTGAATCTCTACTACTGGCTTTGCCAATGCTTCGCTGGCGATTCGCCTAATTCAAGAGTATAAAAGCGCTCAATATCAAGCGTTATCCTCGTCGCGGTGACCCACGCCCATTTGCAACACCATCGGCACCCCATCATCGTCGTGGTACCGATCCGCCCAATCCCGCAGCAAATTATCCAAATCTGCCAGGGCATCGCCAATGCGATCCTCCGCAATTTCCAACTCTTCCAGTGCCCGGAATGTGTCCCCGCCCATCTCGTGATCGATGAAGACGGCAGCATGGGCCGGGCCTACGCCGCCCGCACGACGCCGCATCTTTATGTCATCGATGGTGAAGGAATTTTACGCTATTCTGGCGCGATCGACACCATTCCCTCGGCTGATCCAAGGGACATCCGCTCGGCCCAGAATTATGTCGAAAAGGCACTTGGCCATGTGGCGGCAGGAGGAGAGGTGGTCACGCCGATCTCCGCGCCCTATGGATGCCCCGTCCGATATTAGCTGAGCTGAGACATCGAGGTGAACTGAGCGATGAACCCCACTGAAACCAAGGCGTGGGGGGCACTCTCCGCGCTCGCCGGCACCGATGGTCAAGTCCACCTGCGCGATCTTTTTGCAGGGGACAGCGAGCGGTTTGCGCGCTTTTCCCATGAGGCCGCAGGGCTTTTCCTCGATGTTTCCAAATGCCGGGTGACGCCGGATGTGATGACCGCGCTTTTTGCCTTGGCGCGGCAAACAGGTCTTGAGGCGCGCCGCGGGGCAATGTTTTCGGGCCAGCCGATCAACGAGACCGAGGGTCGCGCGGTGCTCCACGTCGCTTTACGGAACCAGCGTTTGGGGCAATACATCGTAGACGGACGGGATGTCATGGCGGATATTGATGCTGTCCGCCAACGGATGAAATCTTACACGGAAGGTATCATCAGCGGCGCGCGCACAGGCGCCACGGGTAAGCCCCTGACCACGGTGGTGAATATCGGCATCGGCGGCTCGGATCTTGGCCCTGTGATGGTGACCGAAGCCCTCAAGCCTTACACCGTTGAGGGGCGCGAGGTTCACTTTGTTTCCAACGTGGACGGCACGCACCTTACAGAAGTCTTGAAGTGTGTTGATCCGGAGACGACGCTTTTCTCCATCGCGTCGAAAACCTTCACCACCCAAGAAACGATGACCAACGCGCAAAGCGCGCGGGACTGGTTCCTGGCCCAAGGCCGGAGCGAGGCGGATGTCGCGAAGCATTTTGTTGCTCTGTCCACAAACCATGAGGCGACTGCGGATTTTGGTATCGATCCTGAAAACGTTTTTGGCTTTTGGGACTGGGTCGGCGGCCGGTACAGTTTATGGTCAGCGATTGGCCTGCCGATTGCACTCACGGTGGGTTGGCAGAATTTCGAGGCACTCCTCGTTGGGGCCCATACGATGGACCGGCATTTCGAGGACGCACCATTGGAGGAGAACCTACCAGCTATCCTCGGACTTGTGGGCCTTTGGCACCGCAGTTTTTTGGGGATGAGCGGGCTCGCTGTTTTGCCCTATGATCAGTATCTTCACCGTCTGCCTGCTTACCTTCAGCAGGCGGATATGGAATCGAATGGTAAAGCGCGACGTCTTGATGGCGCGCCTGTTGATTATCCCACCGGTCCCATCCTTTTCGGTGAACCGGGAACGAATGGTCAGCATGCTTTTTATCAGTTGATCCATCAGGGAACGGAGATCATTCCTTGTGAGTTCATCGCCCCGGCCCAATCCCACAACCCACTCGGCGATCATCACGAAAAGCTGCTCGCGAACGTTCTGGCGCAATCTGAAGCGTTGATGGTTGGCGTGACCGAGGATGAGGCGCGAGAGAGCCTTCTGGCCTCGGGTCTTTCTTCTGAAGAAGCCGCGCGCCTTGCGCCGCATAAGGTTTTCACCGGAAACCGTCCTTCCGTGTCGATCCTTATGAAGACACTCACCCCCAAAACCCTCGGTGCACTGATCGCACTATATGAGCATAAGATTTTCGTTCAAGGCGCGGTGTGGGGGATTAACTCTTACGACCAGTTCGGTGTGGAGCTTGGCAAGGTGCTCGCCAAGCCGATTTTGCGTTCCTTGAAAGGTGAGGGTGATGGCCAGCATGATGGCTCCACCGCAGGCTTGATCGAGTGCATCCGAGGTTGGCGCTGCTGAGCGTAACCTTGCGAAACGGGGCCTGATCACGTAAGGGCCCCCTTTGCTGTTTGGGGGATCCCCATGGTTCAAGACGTCCGGCCCGTGGCCATTGTGATGGGCTCTGTTTCCGATTGGCCCACCATGCGCGCTGCCGCCGAGGTGCTCGATACCCTCGGTGTGGGGCATGAGGATTTGATCGTCTCCGCGCATCGCACGCCTGACCGCCTCGTCAAATTTGCAACGAGTGCGGAGGATGAAGGCTACCAAGTGGTGATTGCCGGCGCTGGCGGGGCTGCGCATCTGCCTGGTATGGTGGCATCGATGACGACGCTCCCCGTTTTGGGTGTGCCGGTACAGTCGAAGGCTTTGTCCGGTCTCGATAGCCTTCTTTCCATTGCACAAATGCCCGGCGGTGTGCCCGTGGGGACCTTGGCGATCGGCGAGGCCGGGGCAAAAAACGCAGGGCTTTTCGCGGCATCGATTGTCGCGCTGGGTGACCATGAGTTGGCGATGCGTTTGAAGGCCTGGCGCCAAAAACAAAGCGATTCGGTCGTTGAGGTGCCGCCCACGGATGAACCTGTGGCCTGATGATGTTGGCCCCAGGTGCAAGCATTGGAATTTTGGGAACGGGCCAGCTTGGCCGGATGCTGTCCTCGGCTGCGTCCAAGCTTGGTTTTCGTACAGCAGTTTTCGGTCCTGATGCGGAAGGTTCGCCTGCTGCGCAGGTGACGAGCCACGCCGTGGCCGCAGCTTACGAAGACGACGAGGCCGTTCAAGCCTTCGCCCGCTCGGTCGATGTCGTCACTTATGAGTTTGAGAACGTACCCGCCGCGACCGCCGCCGCTGTGGCACAGGCCGGAACCGCGTTGGCGCCCAATGCTGAGGCCTTGGCGGCGAGCCAGGAACGTTTGAGGGAGAAAGAGCTTTTTCGCACTCTTGGCGTCGGGACGGTGGATTTCTGGGCGATCGAGAACACTGACGATCTTGCGCGTGCGCTTAGTCAGGCTGGACCTTCGATCCTGAAAACCCGCCGCTTTGGCTATGATGGCAAGGGGCAAGCGTCCTTGACGGGTGATGAGGACCCCGCCGCGGTTCTGGAAAAGCTTGGCGCTGGCCCGTGGATTTTGGAAGCCAAAGCCACCTTCACCCGCGAGGTGAGCCAGGTGGCGGCCCGCGGCCAGGACGGCAAGGTCGTCTTCTTCGACCTCATCGACAACACGCATAAGGACGGTATTCTCGACACCAGTGTGATCCCTGCGCCAGCATGCGAGGGTCTTGTCGCCAAAGCGCGTGAGGCCACCCAGAAGGTTCTCGACGCCCTTGATTATGTCGGTGTGCTGACGGTGGAATTCTTCGATTGTGACGGCACGCTCCTCGCCAATGAAATGGCGCCGCGGGTTCACAATTCAGGCCACGTCACCTGCGAGGCCTGCAATGTTTCGCAGTTTGAACAGCATATCCGGGCCGTTGCGGGTTGGCCATTGGTCGAACCGCGCACGCAGGTGCCGAGCGTCATGACCAATGTGATCGGCTCTGATGCGGAGGCTTGGCAGGCCTTTGCCGGTGAGCCAGGGTCTAGCCTCACGCTTTATGGCAAAGACGATGCGCAACCAGGCCGGAAGATGGGACATATCGTCCGGCCACTGAAGGACAATCAGTAACCGCGACCAAAAATGCTGCCGATCAAACCGAAGATGAAGGCACCCACACCCCAGAAAAGGGCAAAGCCCGCAAGAGCAAAGGCGCCGCCTGCGAGACTGACGGGCACGGCTGGCTCATAAGCATCGTAAGCACTTTCGGCGATCTGACGATCAAAGTTCCGCGCCAAGAGGACAGGGCGCTCCCAATCCGACGCAGCATTCAGCGCACGAAGCTGTCCATCGAGGTTTTCGTACCGCACCACATCTTCGTTGATGCCGTCGCAAAGCGCCAGCGCCACCGTATCGCCGGTGGCCGAACATTGCTTCAGACCATCCCGGCGGGTCAGATTGATCATGGCCATCTGGTCGTCGAAGCGTTCGACGATCATGCGCAGCTCATCCACCCGTCCGGTGAGGTTTTGCAAATATTGCTGGGTGTAACCCGGTGCCTGACTGGCGCCCACTGCCCCTATGAGACCCAAGAGAAACGCTAAAAATCGACTCATCACCAGATCCCCACCTGACACTCTCTTGTGTTAAGCAGACCCATCCCGCCGTGCCAAGAACGCTAGCCGCTCAAACAGGTGCACATCCTGCTCATTCTTCAACAATGCACCGTGAAGAGGCGGAATGGCTTTGCGCGGATCCTTCTCACGTAAGGTCTCAAGATCCACGTCTTCGACCATCAAAAGCTTGAGCCAATCGAGAAGCTCGCTGGTCGAGGGTTTTTTCTTGAGGCCAGGTGTCTCGCGCAAGGCATAAAACCGCGTCAGGGCTTCGCGCACCAGACGTTCCTTGATGCCAGGATAATGAACATCGACGATCGACGCCATCGTCTCTTCGTCAGGGAACTTGATGTAATGGAAAAAGCAGCGGCGCA
>JBCCTG010000108.1:0-5657 GCA_039198735.1 Pseudomonadota bacterium
AATGGAAGCAGGGATACACAACGCAACGAATTGACGAAGATGGGAAACCGTATGATTCTTACAAGAATTATGATTACGATTTCCTGAAAGATACCGGCGTGGGCACGATCGATTTTGCCAAGGCAATGATCGATGAGGGGTTCCATCCGATGACCATGTACTTCCCGCTCGTGGTTTCAGGGGCCATGCTGATCGAACCGACCGAATGCGAGAGCAAGCAATCCCTCGACGAGTTCTGCGATTCGCTTCTCAACCTCGCGCAAGCAGCCAAGCGCGGGGAAAAAGAACGTTTCGAAACGGCTCCACGCTTCGCGCCGACAGGGCGTCTTGATGAAACCCAAGCTGCGCGAAAACCAATCCTCAAATGGACACCGCCCAACCCTGAAATGATGGCGGCCGAGTAGGTTCAAAAGTTCTAAAAATTATCCAGTCGGCCTTCATCAGTCGGCTGGAGCCCTACGTCATTGGGCACCCGGCATTCGGAAAACCCGGCGCGCCAGCCTCGTTGATAACTGTCTTGGGCGGAAAAAAGGCTTTCATCCCGGAAAACCCGCGTATCGAAGGCGGCTTTGCGCGCTTCTGCGGTCCGGCAACCATCCGTGAACCCTTGTCCATAGTAAGGACCCGTCGTATCGACGGGGCTGACAAGACAAGCGGCAACGACCAAGAGGGCAAGCAAAGCAAAAATGCGCATGAAGTCTCTCCAGAGCTTTCTCGACTTAGCCCGAGGCGGCGCCCAGCGCCAGGGCATCCTTTATCCTCAGTTTGAGAGAGCATGTGCAGCAGTTATCGCGATCTGATGTTGACCCAGGCGTGACTTCTGCTTTTTTCGTCAGGTTCTCGTCGGCCGTCCGGGCACGGCGCCCACAGCAATGCGTAAGGCGGTAGAGTGCGGACTTTGTTCTCCATTTCAGGACGGCGCCTGGGCCTGGCGCTCACCCTCACGATTCTCTGGCTTCTCCTTTCGGGTTACCTCGATCATGCCACGCTGATCGGTTTTGGTGTCTTTTCGATCGGCCTTATCGTGTGGATCGCCGATCGCGCCGAGGTGATCGACGAAGAGGGTGTGCCGACATCGATCTTCCCGCGCATCATCGGTTATATGGGCTGGCTGTTCCTAGAGATCGGCAAGGCCAATGTGATGGTCTCGCGGGAGGCTTTACGCCCGGTCATCACCCTGTCGCCGAAAATGTTCCGCGTGCCAGCCAACCAGGCATCGGATCTGACCCGCACCATCTTTGGCAATTCCGTGACCCTGACGCCGGGAACGGTCACGGTGGATGTTCGCGAGGACTGCTTGCTCATTCACGCATTGACCGAGGACTTCGCCGATGAAGCGGCCATCGCAGATATGGGGCGGCGCGTTACCCGGTTGGAACCAAACGCAGTTAAGGAGGCCGGCTGATGTTTTCCGCTGCCACCGCCGCGATCGTCATTGCGATGACCCTCATGCTGATCCGCGCTATAGCCGGGCCCACGGTTTATGACCGTGTGCTGAGCGTCAACAGCTTCGGTACAAAGACCGTTCTTTTTCTTGCTGTCATCGGTTTCTTGCAGGGACGACCAGAGTTCTTGGACATCGCGCTTCTCTACGCGCTGATCAATTTTATCGCCACGATCGCTATTTTAAAATTCTTCCGATATCGGCAGATCGACGGCCCGATGTCCGATGATGATCTCGTGACGCAGGAGGGTCAGTGATGGGCATCATTCTCGACCTTCTTTCCTGGGTTCTTTTGTTATCAGGTGGCTTTTTCGTGATCGTCGGCGCGATTGGTGTGATTCGGTTCCCTGATTTTTACACACGCCTCCATGCGGCGGGTGTTACCGATACACTGGGTGCGGATCTTATCTTGCTGGGGCTTTTGTTCCAGGCACCTGGAGCCATGGTGGCGATCAAGCTACTCCTCATCCTATTTTTCTTCATCATGACGAGCCCGGTGGCGACCCACTCTGTTGCGCATGCCGCCTATGCTGGTCGCGAAGCGCCGCTGACCGGCAAGCTTCTCTTGCGGCAGAATGTTCCGCTCACGTTTGACCGCCCGCTCGATGATGAAGCGCAAACCATGGAGGCGGAGCGCTGATGGAAACGATCTATCAAACTTCGGTTTCGGCTGTTCTGATTGTCGAAGTGGCGATCTTGACGCTGCTTGTGGTGTGCGCCATCGCCATGGTTCGTATGCGGCAGCTTTTCGGTGTGGCGATGCTGTCGGGAATTTATTCGCTTCTGTCGGCAGGTTTCTTCGTCACCCTCGACGCTGTCGATGTGGCCTTCACCGAGGCGGCTGTCGGGGCGGGGATCTCGACGGTCCTCATTCTTTCGGGTATCGCGATGACGGCCAAACGCGAAAAAGCCGTCAGTAGGCGCCGGGCGCTTCTTCCCCGGGTGATCACAGGTGTCGTGGGCGCCTCGTTGATTTATGCGACCATCGATATGCCTCACTACGGCGACCCCAATTCTCCGGCAAATGCTTATCTTGGCCGCGCTTATATCGAAGCGACACCCAATGATATCGAGGTGCCAAACCTCGTCACCGCGGTCCTTGCCAGCTACCGGGGTTATGACACATTGGGTGAGACCGTGGTGGTTTTCACCGCGGGTTTAGCGTGTCTTCTCCTGATCGGCTCATCGGCCGTGCGCGGCGGGGGCGGTGATGGTCGCGATCAGCCCGAGGAGGACGAGGCATGATGGGCCATTTGATCCTCCGGGTGACGATCAAAATCTTGTTCGCACCCATCCTGCTTTATGCGCTGTATGTCCAATTCCACGGCGATTACGGTCCCGGCGGCGGTTTTCAAGCAGGGGTGATCCTGGCTTCAGCCTTCATTCTTCACGCCCTTGGCTTTGGTCTCAAACGCTGTCAGCGGGTGATCCCACCAAGTTGGCTGCCTGTTGGTATGGCGCTTGGCGTTCTTATCTATGCGGGGGTAGGTCTGTACACGATGCTTCTCGGTGCAAACTTTCTTGATTACGATATCATCCAGCCCGACAGCCACCACCATGCCGGTCAGCATATCGGGATCATCGCTGTGGAGCTTGGCGTCGGTCTCGCTGTAGCGGCAACCATGCTCCAGATTTTCTACGCCTTTGCGGGCCGCGAGCCTGAACCTTCGGATGATGCTTGGTGATGCTCGAATTTGTTTTAGCGCGTTACAATTATTGGATCGTCATTATTCTGATGATGACGGGGCTCTATATCGTTTTCTCACGGGGTAACCTTGTGAAGACGCTGATCGGCCTCAATCTCTTTCAAACTTCCGTGTTCATTTTCTATATCACCGTCGGCAAGGTGGTCGGCGGCACGGCGCCCATCTTGGTTGGTGACTATACCGGTGAAAGCCACGGCGATGACCATGACACGGGCAAAAAGCATTCTGGCGAAACCCACAGCGACGCCTTGAGCTCAGAAGATGCGGCGGCCGCCATCCGCGGTGAGCTGACCAATGAGCTTCATGCTGACGGCAATGACCACCACGGCCAGGGGACGGGCGAGAGCCTGCACTTGGCGCCTGAAAATGCAGGTCGTAACGATCTTTTCAGCGGCACGGCGGAAAGCCAGGGCGGCGCATATATCACCCGTGAGAGCCGTGCTGCCGACCCTCACCATGCTGAAGGTGCCGCCGAGGCGATGACCGAGGTTCTCTATTCAAACCCGTTGCCCCATGTTCTGATCCTGACCGCCATTGTCGTTGGTGTTGCGACCACTGCCGTGGGCCTCGCCATTGCCGTGCGAATTCGTGAAGCCTACGGAACAGTGGAGGAAGACGACCTCGACGATATGGACAACAAAGCCCAGTTGGCGGAGGCGTCCTTTTGATGTTTGTCAATGACCTCCCCGTGCTTCCCGTCATCCTACCGCTCATTGCGGCGCCGATTTGCTTGTTGCTCCCCAACACCAAATTGCCAGGCATGTTCGCGTCGCTTATCGCTGCTGTCGCGGCTTTCGCATCTGTGCTTCTTCTCCTGCAGGTGATCGATAGCGGTCCACTCACGTACAATATGGGCGGTTGGGCCGCGCCGCTCGGTATTGCTTACCGGATCGATCTCGCCGGTGCGATCGTGATGACACTGGTCGCGACCATGGCGGCGTTCACCTTACCCTATGCTATCAACAGCGTTGAGACCGAGATCGTCCGCTCTCAGACGAGTGCCTTTTTCGCGATGTTCCTGATCTGCTTTTCAGGTCTCATCGGTGTCGTCGCAACAGGCGATGCCTTCAACGTCTTCGTTTTTTTGGAAATTAGCTCCCTCTCGACCTACACGCTGGTAGCGCTGGGCGCGAAGCATGACCGCCGTGCCCTGACGGCTGCGTTCACCTATCTTATTCTTGGAACCATCGGCGCGACGTTCTTTGTGATTGGCCTTGGTCTTCTTTATCAGATGACTGGCACCCTCAATATGCTGGATCTGCACGAGCGCCTCGATGGTCAGGACAACAAAGTCATCCGGGCTGCCTTCGCCTTTATCCTCACGGGGCTCGGTCTCAAGCTTGCGATGTTCCCGCTCCATCGTTGGCTACCCAACGCCTACACCTTCGCGCCCTCGGCGGTGACAGCGTTTCTTGCATCGACAGCTACCAAGGTCGCGATCTATGCAATGTTGCGTTTCCTTTTCACGGTGTACGGTTTCAATTTTGAGTTCATGAACATCGCTTTCACGTTCTTCATTATCCTCGGTATGCTGGGCATGTTCGTCGGCAGTCTGATTGCTGTCTTCCGTGAGGATGTGAAAATGATTTTCGCATACTCATCGGTGGCGCAGATCGGCTATATGCTCTTAGGGATCAGCTTCGCGACCACGGCGGGGGTGAGCGCGGCCCTTGTTTATGTGGTGAACCACGCTGTCACCAAGGCGGCACTATTCATGGCCATTGGCGCCGTTTTCTACGCCATGGGTTCACAGCGCATGGCAGCGTTCCGCGGGCTCGCCAAACGTATGCCCGTGACGTGTGGTGCACTGATTGTCTCAGGTCTCGCTTTGATCGGTGTGCCCCTCACGGCAGGTTTCATCTCCAAATGGCTCTTGGTCCAGGCGGCGTTCGACACAGTGTTGGCCGTGCCTTCGCTGCTCATTGTCCTGTTCATTGTCGGGACGACGCTCCTCGCCATCGCCTATGTGGGGCGCCTGGTTTGGGAGATGACATTGCGAGAACCTGAAGGGCAAGTGGAGATCAAACCCGTGCCGCGGCTCATGCTCGTGCCGATGTTGGCCATGGCTTTTCTCTGCATCTATCTCGGTATCGATGCCGATTGGCTGGTGAATTTGAGCCGCACGGCGGCGCAGCAACTTCTTGATACAGGACTTGGAACGGGAGGAGCTTTTTGATGTCTGGGCTCTTCCAAATGGTGACGCTAGAAGGCGCGCTCGCCGGTGCGTTGATCACGCCGCTCATCGGCCTTGTGCTGATCAGTCTTCTGGACCGCAGCCCCGATGCACGCGAGGCGACGACGCTCTCCACCGGCGCCATCACACTTTTTTTCGTGCTCACCATTTTCGTCGGTGTTGCTGGCGGTGCGCAGCCGAGCCTTGATCTCTTCGAGATGCTCCCTGGACTGACGGTGAGCTTTAAGGTTGAACCGCTCGGTGCCCTTTTTGGACTGATCGCTTCGGGCTTGTGGCTCGTCAATTCGCTGTACTCGATCGGCTATATGCGCGG
>JBCCTG010000109.1:0-5648 GCA_039198735.1 Pseudomonadota bacterium
GGCGCTGCCTTCCTTTTTGCAGTCGGAACAGCTCACCAGTCGGGCTCAAGAAGCAGCGTCCGATGCCCTTGGACGCAAGGTCCGTATCGGCGATGTGCGCAATCTTTCGATCTTGCCGCCGCGCTTGTCGGTGAGCGGATTTGAGGTGGCGAACGCGGAAGGCTTCGATGACCCTTTCCTCCTCAATGTGAGCGAAGCGCATTTCGCCGTGTCGCTGATGCCCCTTCTTTCGGGTCGGGTGGATATTCAGACCTTTGTCCTCGAAGCGCCGACGATTTTTCTCGAAGAAAAAGCCGATGGCCGGACGAATTATGCGTTTGAGACGGAAGCCCCTCCCCAAGAGAACGGCGAACCGATTGAAATAGCCGAAGACCCTGACGCAGCGGCCGATCTTGGTAAAGTGTCGGGCACGCTGAGGATCAACAACGGCACCCTTACCTACCGCACGCCCGACGCAACCTATGTCGCCGAAGAAACCAACATGACGGTGGTTCTGCCGGGTGCTGACGGTCCCCTCACCTTCGATGGATCCCTGGCCCTCGACGGTATCCCCGTGACGATGGATGTTGCGATCGATAAACCGACGGTTCTTGCCGAAGGCGGCACGACAACAGGCCGGTTCGATCTTCAGTTTGCGGACAACACCATCAACAGCACCCTCTCCCTGACGGGGGAGCCGGTTCGCTTGCGCGGTGATGTTGCGGGCGATTTGAGCGATCTTGCTAGCATGACACCGATTTTGGGGGCGGAGACAGTCGCCTCCCTGGCACCCCTCGGCGCCATCCAGTTCGATGGCAGTCTTGAAGGGACCACCGAGCGGCTGGCTGTGAACGGCGCGAGCTTCATCACTGCGGTGGCGTCGGGGCAAGCGGATCTGGACCTCAATTTGAGCGAAGATCTTCCGAAAGCTGCGGGTTCGGCGAATCTGTCCGTCCTCGATCTGCGTCCCTTTCTGTCAGAAGACGCGGTGCAGGCGGACAATGCCAGCACCCGTGCCAGCAGCGCTGAGGAAGCTTTCCCCGAATGGTCCGACGACGCGATGGATTTCTCAGCCCTCTCTACCTTAAACGCCGATCTTGCCGTGAGCGCAGAGCGGATCATTCTGCCCACATACGAGCTGACCAATGTGGCATCGAATGTTACGATTGAAGGCAGCCGACTGACAGCAAGGCTCACCGACGCCCAAGTGTTCTCAGGCACCGCGACGGGCGAGGTGCTCGTCGATGCCGCGCGCCAGACACCGACCCTTGGCCTTGATTTTACCATGGCCAATGTCTCATTCGCAGAGGCAGGTCCGGCCCTTCTGGGTACGGAACGCCTGATTGGGGGCGGCGATATCAACTTGGCCCTCAAGACCAGCGGTTTAAGCCAGCGCGCTTGGGTTCGTGGGCTGAACGGAACGGTGGGGGCGGATATTGCCAATGGCGAGATCCTTGGCATCGACCTGGCGGAGATCGCCAATACCGGCTTGACGCTTGTTGACAATGTCCGTTCCGGGACGTCCGTGCCGCAATCCCTTCTCTCGGCGGCAGGAAATCTTGCAACGAATGCCGTGCGTCCGAGCGCCAAGACATCCTTTGATCTTGCTGATTTCGGCATCGCCGTGCGCAATGGCGTCGCAACCATAGGCAATGCGCAAATCGTCAGCGATACACTTCGTGCACGGATCGGTGGCAATGTGTCGCTTCTACCCCAGACGGTAGATATGGACATTGCGTTGGCGGGTAAGCTTCCGGAGGAAACAGGCTACAAAGAGATGCCGCTGCCCGTCTCCATCGGCGGCTCGTTCAATGATCCCAAAGTCTCCGTGGATACAAAGCCGCTGATCCGGAGCGCGGCCCGCGATGCGGCGTCGGATTTGCTCGACGATGTAGGTATTGATCTGCGTGAGGATCAATCTGTTGGCGACGCCCTGCGTGAGAGCGCCGAAGGTGAGGTCAATCGCTTCTTTGGCCGGCTGATCAAAGACGATAAAGATAAAAAGAAGTGATCCTTACAAGTCGGACCATCACTTCTGAATGTACAGCCTGAAGACAATAGGGCTTAGAGCACCTCTTGTCTTTGTCGCAAGCACGCTCCTCTTCAAGCAGCGGTCGGCAGTTGATAATCGGCAAAAACCTCGCGCAATTTGGTCTTGAGGACCTTGCCCGTGGCACCGAGCGGAATTTCCGGAACGGTCTGCACATCGTCGACGCGGGAGATTTTTGGAAGCTGCTCATTCACCCAAGCCTGGATGGCTTTGGTGTCTATGTCTGCACCGGGTTTGAGCTCAACCACCAGCAAGGGACGCTCGTCCCATTTCGGATGGGGCATGCCTAGAGCTGCGGCTTGCGCGACATCGGGGTGGCTGATCGCCACGTTCTCGATATCGATTGAGCTGATCCATTCGCCGCCGGACTTGATAACATCCTTGGCCCGGTCGGTGATCTGCATGGAACCGTCAGAGTGGATCATCGCCACGTCGCCCGTATCGAACCATCCGTTTTCGTCAACCACGGGCTGATCCTGCTTGAAATAGCGTTCGATCACCCAAGGACCACGCGCCTGCAAATGGCCATCGGCTTCACCGTCATGGGGCAGAGGGTTCCCCGCATCATCGATGATGCGCATATCGACGAACGGAATGGCCGGACCCTGACGGGTTTGAAAAGCGATCCGTTCCTCCTCCGGCCGTTCCCAGAAGCCAGCCGGCTCCATATTCACCGTGCCGATGGGCGACATCTCCGTCATGCCCCAGCCCTGACGGGTGCGCACACCATATTTCTCAAAGCCCTTGATGATCTTGGGACTGAGCGCCGAGCCGCCGACGAGGGTGTATTTCAAACTCCCAAAATTAAGCCCGCTCTCCTCGACATAGCTCAACAAATTGAGCCAAACCGTCGGCACACCGAGGGCATAAGTGACGCCGTTCTCCGTCATCAAACCATGAAGGCTTGCCCCATCAAGGCCTGGCCCCGGCAGAACGAGCTTCATGCCCAGAAGAAGCGCTGAATACGGAATACCCCATGCATTGACATGGAACATCGGTACCACTGGCAAGATCACATCGTCTTTATCGCAACCTATCGACGTCGGCAGGGACGCCACCAAGCTTTGAAGAACGAGCGACCGGTGGGAGTAAAGCACGCCCTTAGGAAGACCTGTCGTGCCCGATGTATAACACATCGCACAGGCAGTGTTTTCATCAAGTTGGGGCCAATCGTAAGCCTCCGGCTTGCCCGCAATCCAACCCTCATAGCTCTCAGCATTCAGATCATTGTCACTGACAGCGCCTTCAGGACAAAGCTCGATGAACGTCTTGATAGCGGGCGTATGGGGCGCAAGGCCAGCCGCCAAAGGCGCGAAGGTTTGATCATAGCAAAGCATGACATCTTCAGCATGGTTGATGACGTACCCTGCATTTTCTGGACCAAGCCGAGGGTTGATCGTATGGCAGACAGCGCCAATGCCAGCGAGCGCGTAGTAAAGCTCAAGCTGCCGATGGGTGTTCCAGCCGATCACACCGACCCTGTCACCTGGCTTGATGCCCTTGTCTTCAAGAGCGTGGGCAAGCTGCGCAATACGCTTGGAAGCATCGCGATATGTGTAGCGGTGGATGCCGCCCTCAACCAGGCGTGTGACGATGTCTTGTTCGGGATAGGTGCGCACCGCATGGTGCAAGATATCCGTGATCAGCAACGGCGTGGTTTGCATAAGTCCGAGCAAAATGAGGTCCTCCTAAAATTTTTTATTTTGTAGGTAGGAAACGTGCTTCGAGCGAGCGCGGGATGCAAGCCTGGAGATGATCACACGAGGGCGCGCGCTGGATCCTCTTGCAGCGAAAGTGGATCACCGGTTTCACGGTCGTAAGAAGCCGGAGCAAAGATTTTGAACCATTTGATGGCCCAAGGGGGCCGTCTGTCGATGCGCTGCGACAAAACCACAAGCCTCGATGCGCAAAAGATGTCTTTACGCATCGAGGCTTGAGAGAAACAATCAGCTTCCGGAATAAGGCAGCGATGATTTGTGCACCACCATGCGCAAGTCACCTTCGACGTCTTTGACATAGCCGATCGTGTACTCGACTTTGACGTCCTCACCCTCGGTTGGTGTGAAGAAGTAGTTGCCCATTGCAATGGCCATGTTGCAGGTGTTGTTGGTGATCCCAGCATTCTGCCAACGAACATTCGTCCAAGGCTTCAGTGCGAAACCTTTGTCTTCCGCATAGGACGGATTTCCACCGACAAAGTAGGAAAGAGCGCCGTCAAAGGACGCCCTGAATTGCTCGGTCGAGGCCAGTGTCGGCTTGAACAAAACAAGGCTTAAATCATAGGCATAAAATTCATTGATATGTTCGGACGCGGCTTTGCTGTAATCACCGCCTTGGGTATAGACCTTGCCGATCTCGACGATACCTTCACCCCAAGCCGTTTGCGCCTCGACCACTTCTTGTTCGGTGATGCACTGATCGCTGTACTGAGCGAAAGTTGAGCGCCCTTGCTGCCCTGTTGTGCACGCAGCCAGACCCGCCAAGGCCAAGCCAGTTACAAAAAATCTCATGTGATCATCCTCTCTGCATCGATGAAACCAGAAGCGTCGACGTTGCTGTCGCCCCCCAGGTACCAGACATAAGAACATTACGGCGCTTGGCAAACGAACGGGCGCAACTCTCCCGACAAGCTGCGCAATTGTGTTCGCGTCGTTCGCTCTTCCCATTCATGGCCGCGCCCGCTAATCGCCCCATTTCATGCTGCATATTAATGATCTCACCTATCGGATCGAGGGGCGGACACTGCTCGATCAGGCGACCGCTGCCATTTCCGATGGCTGGAAGGTCGGCTTCACCGGGCGCAATGGCACAGGAAAATCAACGCTTTTCCGCCTGATCCGGGATGAGATCAGCCCTGATGATGGCTCGGTCTCAGTCCGTCCCGGCGCGCGGGTGGGCGGTGTGGCCCAAGAGGCTCCAGCCACCCAAGACAGCCTTCTCGAGACGGTTCTGAGCGCCGATGAAGAGCGCACCGCGCTGATGACCCGCATGGAGACCGAAGCCGATCCCATGGCGATCGCCGAGATCCAAACACGGCTGGCCGATATCGAGGCGCATTCCGCCGAAGCGCGCGCGGCCGCGGTCTTGTCCGGCCTTGGCTTTTCGAGCGAAGAGCAAGCCCGTGCGTGTGCGGAGTTCTCAGGCGGATGGCGCATGCGCGTTGCCCTCGCTGGTGTTCTCTTTGCAAAGCCTGACCTCCTCCTCCTTGATGAGCCCACCAACTATTTGGACCTTGAGGGCGCCGCATGGCTTGAGGCGTATCTTGCAAAATATCCGTACTCGGCTTTGATCATCAGCCATGACCGCGGGCTTCTCAACCGTTCGGTGACGCATATTCTGGCACTCGACCAGAAAAAGCTCTCCGTGCACACTGGCGGTTATGACACTTACGCTGCCCGGCGCGCAGAGCAGGCCCGGCTGGCCAGTGCCCGCGCTGACAAGATCGAGACCCAACGTGCCCACATGCAGGCCTTTGTCGATCGGTTCAAAGCCAAGGCATCAAAAGCCAAGCAAGCGCAAAGCCGGATGAAGGCGATCGAAAAGCTAGCCTCCGTCGACCTTCCGATTGCGGAGCGCACGACGCCCTTCATCTTCCCGTCTCCCAAACCTGTGATGGCAC
>JBCCTG010000110.1:0-5634 GCA_039198735.1 Pseudomonadota bacterium
GCGTGGGCTGCAGCAGAACATTTTGCGCCTCAAAGAGGGCAAGGTGACCCTTCACGGCCCTATCCCCGAGGCAGCCAGCGAAGCCCAAACGTCATCGCGTGCGCAAGGTGTCCGGCCATGAACGCCGAGACCGACATCCACACGGCGCGGCGCAGTCCTGCACCCATATTGCCGGAGAGCGGGATTTCAGGTTTCTCCCTTGCCCTGGTGATCGGTGTTCTCGCTTTCCTCGCGGGGATCGCAATGACAGGATATTTTGCCGTTGATGCTGCCGTACGCGGATGGTCGGGTGAGCTTACCGGCACGATCACCGTGCAAGTGCGCGGCACATCGGCTGACGATATCGCCACATATGCTGACCAGGCCGTGGCCATTCTTCAGACAACGGAAGGGCTTTCCAATATCGGCCGTGTGGCGCGGGACGAGAGCCTTGCACTTTTGAAGCCTTGGATCGGCACGGACACCCTGCCCGATGATTTGCCGCTTCCCGTGCTGATTACCGCCGATGTCACACCGGAGCTGCGCAGTGATCTTGCGCCGCTTCGCGCAGCCCTCGCCGAGCAGGTCACGACGGCCAGTGTCAATGATCATGGCGCGTGGACGGATCAATTGGTCAGGAGCGCGCGCCGGGTTCGGGGCCTTGCCTTCATCGCCTTCGTTCTGGTGATCTTGGCGGCTTCGAGTGTCATCGTCTTTGCGGCGCGTGCCGGGCTTAGTGCCCACCGCAACATTATCGAGGTGCTGCATCTTGTGGGTGCCACGGATACCTTTATCGCTTCGCAAATCGGGCGACGTTACCTCGCTTTAGGGTTTCTCGGCGGCGCGGGCGGTGCGCTCGGCGCTGTGCTCGCCACGAAGTTCCTGGCGCTGATCACAGCGGATGCGGGCGGATTCCTGCCGTCTTTGTCGATCGGTATGGACACCGCGCTTTGGCTCCTGGTGATCCCCGTGCTGCTCGGCGGGCTTGCTACCATCTCGGCACGGATTGCCGTCCTTCAGACCTTGCGCCGAGATAGCTTCGTCGGCTGATGGTCAGGCAGCCTGACCATCGACCGTCCAGTCCGGCCGGACGTAATGGCAGGTGTAACCATTGGGGTATTTCTGAAGATAGTCCTGGTGGCCCTCTTCCGCTTCCCAAAACGTCGTTGCAGGTGTGACCTCCGTCACCACCCGGCCAGGCCATTTGCCTGAGGCTTCCACGGCTGCGATCACGGTTTCAGCCGTCTTGGCTTGGGCATCGCTTCTCGTAAAAATGGCCGAGCGGTATTGGGTCCCGCGGTCGTTGCCCTGGCGGTCTTTGGTGGTCGGGTCGTGGATCTGAAAAAACCAGTGGAGAAGCTTCTCATAGGACATGATCGAGGGGTCGAAAACGATCTCGATCGCCTCGGCATGGCCTGTGTTGCCCTTCTTCACGTCATTGTAGGTAGGGTTGTCGAGGCCACCGCCGGTGTAACCCACGCGGGTGCTCGACACACCGGGCTGGTTGCGGATCAGCTCTTCCATCCCCCAAAAGCAGCCGCCTGCAAGAATTGCTGTCTCGGAAACTTGATTTTCGGTCATCGGGTCCTCCTCAAAAGCAAATAAATACGTTAAGAGATTTCTCAATGATGCATGATTGCCGCGCTTGATACGCAAGGCCTCGCGGCAAGGGGGTATGGATCCTATGAAACGCAGTGACGATCTCGTCGACACCATGTCGTTTTTCTCGTTCTGGTCCTTCGTGGCCAGTGCAGGTCTTCTCCTCGCAGCGGGTGCCGATCCTGCTGACATCACCGATGCGATCTCCAACCTTAGTGAAAAGGTGCTCGGTCAGGAGCTCAACCTCCAAGAAGGTACGTCGGGCCAAAATATCGACGGTATTGTCGATCGACTTGTGAACATCGTCGTCGATGGCGGCTGGGCTTTGGGGGGCGCGCTCGCCTTCTTCTGGCGGCGTATTCAAACCATTGGGCTGATGATCCTTGGCGGTGCGTCGGGCCGTGGTCTGACCACCAATGTTCCTGTGGAATGGGCATCAGATCTCGGCGCCATTGGCCAGGCAGGCATCTTCGTGATGGCCATCAGTGCCATGACGGCAGGGGTTGGCCTCGTCGGTGTCTTCCGGCGTTGATCGGATTGACGAACGAAGAAAGTTCCCAAATGAACATTGTAGGGTAGCGCGCGCAGCTACCTTGCGTTAGTGCCATTTTTTCGGGCGGTTAGCTCAGTTGGTAGAGCGCCTCGTTTACACCGAGGATGTCGGGAGTTCGAGTCTCTCACCGCCCACCATTTTTCAAGACCTATTGCTTCTCTGTTTTGAGGCTGAGCGCACGATTAGCGCTTCATCACCTCTTCCATGACGTAATAGATGATCGTCTGCTCATTCACACCAGAGAGGTAGTGGGCGCCGGGGCCGCGGGCGTAGATTGCGACGTCTTGACCGCCGTGGGTCTCGGAGAAAAGCGGCACGGCGGATTGCTGGCGGTAATCCGTGCTGAGAACATCATCATCGTTGATAAAAGGTCGACCGGCGCGGATCTTCTCCGTTGCCGGAACAATCCGTGCACCAGGGCCATTGGCGTAGCCAAGGGTCGTGTAGGGTTTTTGATCTTGCGCTTGTACAGGGATAGCATCAGGCTCACCCAATCCGTTGACGGAGCGCACAAGGCCGAGGATGGGATTGCCGCGTTGCGGGTAGCCCGAAAAGGACATGGTGTGGCCATGATCGGCCGTGACGATGATCAACGTGTCGGAGGGGTCCGTCATCTCCATTGCTACCTTCACCGCATCGTCAAAGGCGATGACATCGTGAAGCGCGCGGTTGGCATTGCCGCCGTGATGGGCATGATCCACCCGCCCACCTTCGACCATCAAGAAAAAGCCCTGGCGGTTATGATCAAGCCGGTCGATCGCAAAAGCGGTCATCGCAGCGATCGAGGGTTCGCCGCTTTCGTCGTCCTCACGGTCGATCTCATACTTCATATGGCTTGGCTCGAAGAGGCCAAGAACACGATCGGCTTTTTTTGAGGCTGCGAATTCTTCCGTCGACGTTACGACTGTGTGGCGGCGGCTGATAGCCTGCCATGCAGCCGTCAGGTCGCGTTCATCCCCACGATCGCCAGTGCGCTCAGAATATTCAGGGTCCGGTGTGCCTTTGGGTAGGAAATTGGCCCGGCCGCCACCTAAAACCACACGAATATCGTAAGCAGCGCCCGCTTCGATAAGTTGCGTGGCAATGTCCGTACACGTAGCACCCTTAGGGATATTCGTGTCCCTTTCCCAATCCCGGTCGGGGCTTGCCGCATAAACTGCGGCCGGTGTGGCATGGGTGATGCGCGTCGTGGTGATGATACCAACGGCCCGCTCGGTCTCGGCCGCCACTTCGAGGATCGTGGGAAGCTGGTGGTCTTTGGACCCGGCGCAATCGCCCCGCGCCACCGTTTGGTCGACATTGACAACGCCCGCCTTGGTCTTCTGACCACTGAGCATCGCTGTGGCAGTTCCTGCGCTGTCAGGGACTTGCAGATTGGTGTTGTAGGTTTTGGAGAAGCCGGTGAAAGGCAGGGTTTCAAACGCCAACCGATGCTCCTCACCCGCCAGTCCCATTTGCTGACCGGCGAGAATGCGCGCCGCTGTGCTGGTGGTCACATCCATGCCGTCGGCGATGAAGAGGATGACGTTCTTGGCAGGACCCTCGATAGGCTCCACAGCCATGCGCGCTTCAAGCGCCGCGCGGCCCTGGGCCTCCCAATCAGTGAGTTCAGCTTGGTCGGTGACAGCGGTGCTGGCTTGCAAGCCAAGGGCAAAAAGAAAATCCATGTGCGGTGAACCCCCCGTGCTGATCATGCATCACGAGACCCCACGTTTTCCCCATTCCCGCCCAGGACGCAACGGAAGACACTGTGCTGGTGTGTGAAATTTCTACGATCAACTGAGCGGTATGAACTCGCCATCATCATGGGGCGGTAGGATGAAGCGGCCGTGATCCTCCTTCACCCAATCCTCCTTGGCTGCCTCGATCATCTCTTTTGAGCTGGCGACGAAGTTCCAAGAAATATGCCGTGGTCCGTCGAGAACCGCGCCGCCAAAGAGCATGACCCTGGCGCCTTGAAGCCCAGCTTGGATCGCGGCGGGTCCATCACCGAAGACCAGCATCTGCGCTTCGGGGATCTGTTGATCGGCGAGCATCACGGAGCCCGTGGCCACATAAAGACCGCGGTCCTCATGATTGTCAGGCAACGGAAAGACAGCGTTCGGCGCAAGGGTCACATCAACATAAAGCGTTTCCGAGGCGGTTGGGGTCGGCGAGCTTATGCCATAAGCGCTACCGAGGATCATCCGTACCGTGATGCCTTCACCGTCGACTTCTGGCAAATCCGCGGCAGGAGTGTGATGGAAGTCGGGCTCGCGCTCCTCTTGATCTTTGGGGAGTGCCAGCCAGGTTTGGATACCGAAACTGTCATGGGCGCCTTTCAGATCCTCCGGCAGGCGCTCCGAATGGGTGATCCCGCGCCCGGCTGTCATGAGGTTCACCGCGCCGGGTTCGATATCTTGGGTCGTCCCCAAGCTATCGCGATGGCGGATACGGCCATTGAAGAGGTAGGTCACCGTGGCCAAGCCAATATGTGGGTGCGGACGAACATCGATACCCTTGCCTTCGGGAAAATGCGCCGGGCCCATCTGATCGAAAAAGATGAACGGTCCCACCATCTGCCGCTGGGGCGCGGGCAAGGCACGGCGAACCATGAAACCGTCACCAAGATCCCGCGCGCGGGGAATGATCGTCGTCAAAAGTTGGTCGGAACGGGTCAGCGGGGCATCGCGGAACGGCGTGGTCATCTTAGCATCTTCCTTGCGTTCTGTACCCGTAGTGTAGACCTAAGCCGTCTCACCGCGAAGGCGCGCAACGGCTTTCTCTTTTCCGATCAGCGCAAAAAGGGCTGGCATCTCGGGGCCATGCTTTTGCCCCGTGAGGGCGAGGCGTAAGGGCATGAAAAGGCCCTTTCCTTTGCGTCCCGTCTCGGCCTTGAGGGCACTGGTGAGTGCAGACCATCCTTCTGCATCAGCTGTCACGGTTTCAGCTTTCGCAGCCGCTGCACGAGCGAAATCTTTGTCCTCGTCAGCAATCACAGGGGTCAGTACGCCGTGGATGACTTCCCGCCAGGCTCCCGCATCTTCGAGCCGGTCGAGGTTGCCGCGCACGGCCAGCCATAAGGGTTCATCGACGTTCATTTGAGCCAAGCGGTCTTCCACATGGGCATAGGGCATGGCGTGGAGGACCTTGGCATTGAGAAGCTTCAGCTCATCTTCGTCAAACCGTGCCGGTGCACGACCGAGGATCTCGAACGAGAAGCCTCGCGCCAAATCATGGATATCCAAGACAGGCTCCACCGGTTGGGATGTGCCAAGACGCGCCAGGAGGCTGGTGATCGCTTCGGGTTCGATCCCGTTCTCGCGCATCCCCTCGATCGAGAGGGAACCGAGGCGCTTGGAGAGCCCCTCGCCGTCCTTGCCCACCAGGAGCGAATGGTGACCAAAGGTCGGGATTTGTCCCGCACCGCGATAAGCCACCACAGCCTCGAAGATTTCAGTCTGGGCAGCGGTGTTGGTGACATGATCCTCGCCGCGGATCACATGGGTGATCTCAAAATCGAC
>JBCCTG010000111.1:0-5627 GCA_039198735.1 Pseudomonadota bacterium
AAGACTTTGAGAACCACGTGACCAGCTAACATATTGGCGAAGAGACGTACGGCAAGGCTGATCGGCCGGGATAAGAACGAGATGATCTCAATCGGCGTGATCAGCGGCAGAAGCCACAGCGGCACGCCCGATGGCGCGAAAAGCTTCAAAAAGCCAAAACCGTGTTTGATCAGGCCGAAGACCACAACAAGACCCACGGAGATGATCGCCAGGGTGAAGGTGACGACGATGTGGCTGGTGGGGGTGAAGACATGCACTTCCGACGGTGTGCCGGGTAGTGATGGCAGAAGGCCCAAAAGATTACAGAGGAAGATGAAGACAAAAAGCGTGAAGACGAACGGGAAGAACTGACGGCCTTCCTCGCCCATCGTGTCGTGCACCATTTTCGAGATGAACTCATAGGCCATCTCGCCCATCGACTGCATGCCGCCTGGGATCAAAGCGAGACGCTGGGTGGCCAGGGTGAAGAAACCCAGGGCCGAGAGGAGGACGATGGTCATCCATAAAGAGGCATTGGTGTACGAGATATCGGTCTCACCGAACGAAAGCGGAATGATCGACTTGATCTCGAATTGCTCCATAGGTCCCGCTGCCAGCGGTTGCAGCATGTGGAGGAGCAGCTCTTCAATCATCCCCATTGGGACCGTCCTTGTTTTCAGCCGCGGTCATGCCGCGGTACACCGTACGAAGCCCAGCGGCGAAGCCGAAAGGCAAACCTATTAAAAGGCCAAGGAGCGGTGCACCAAAGTAAGCACCGATCGCATAGCCAAGCCCCGTGCCCACCAGGACAGAGACCACGAACTCAATCGCGATGCGCAAACCATCGCCTGCCGCTGCGCCGGATGACCGGGAGGCGATTTGCGCCTTGTCGTCCTCACCCCGTGCCTTGGCAATGCGTTGACCAAGGGCATCGAGTTCGGAGCGTCGTTCCTGATCATCGTCGCTCATGAAGCCGCAGGCACCTCAGATTGTTGTTGCGCCGCGATAGATTTCGCCGGGCCCTCTAATCCTGCCCACCCTTGCGGTCAATGTCGGCTGACCAATACGCGAAGAAAGGTTTCCGTTTTTGCGAGGCACCGGTACGAGAGTTTTTATGAACCAAGTTGATCTGAGTGGTGGGGGTGAAGCGAAACTGCGTTATCTCGACGCCGATTTTGTCGTGGAACGGCCCGGCGGGTTTGTTCGATGCGCCGTGACCGATGCGGCTATTCCTTTGAACAGTCTGCGTTATTGGAGTGTCGACCGGCAGGAGCCTTATGTCGACGCGGTCGCCGCCAACAAAGCTCATGACGATGCCAAAGCCAAAGGGGAGGGCTTTTAACGCATGATCCGTGCACTTCTTTCGACTGTCTGCGTGACGGCTTGCGCCAGCGCAGCTGACGGGCCGCCGCCCAGTTTGAGCCCAGCAAAAGCCCCGTCGGCTTCTGAAGCGCCGTTTACCCTGGCCGATTTGCCTGATCTTTCCAGTGAAGAGCCGACCCTTCTGTTGGAGCGCGGCCCTTTGACCCAGGGGGGGCTGACCTTTTGGAAGACTGAGCCTGGGAGCGAGGTGTTTTTGGACGACCAAGCGATCCCCGTGGACGGCGAAGGCCACTTCATGGCCGGCTTTGGCCGGGATCATGGTGTCAACGCGGAGCTCCTTGTGGTCCTCCCCGATGGCCGTGAAGTGCGCCGGCCCCTGGTGATTGCCGGGCGCTCCTTCCCCGAGAGCCGAATCACGATCCAGGACGACACGAAAGTGAACCCCTACTCAGAAGAAGACTTGGCTCAGATCGCCAAGGAACGGGCGTTGAAAAAGCAAGCGCGGGACAACCGCAGCCGCACGTCTTACTGGCGCGCCGGTTTCGACTGGCCAGCGCGCGGCCGCATCAGCGGCGTCTTCGGCTCACGGAGGATCCTCAATGGCTCCCCGCGCAGGCCGCATTCCGGTGTCGATGTGGCTGCCCCCTCGGGCACAACGCCCATGGAATTTCAGGGCACGGATGTGCTGGCCCCCACCTCAGGCATCGTGACCCTGGCGCAGACGGATATGTTTTTTGAAGGTGGTCTGATCTTCATCGACCATGGCCAGGGCCTCGAATCGGCGCTTTTGCATTTGAGCCGTGTGGATGTGCGCCCCGGCCAGGTGGTCACCAAAGGCCAAGTGGTGGGCGCTGTCGGTATGACAGGCAGGGCCACGGGACCGCATCTTCACTGGACACTCAACTGGCAGGGTCAGCCCCTTGACCCGCAATTGGTGGTTGGTCCCATGACGCCTACGGAGTAATCTCTTGAGCGCTATTGACCTCTCAGCGGTGCATAGAGCCGGTCATTGACCTGCATGGCTGAAGAGGCTTCTTGTCGAAACGCCTGTTCAGCAGCGCGGCCGCAAGCCAGGTGGCGTGCAGATGTTCGCCGAAACCCGCGATTGAAGGCACCGATCATCGCTTCGCGGGTGAAGCGCGGCGGGCTTTCCCCTTCGATGACCTGCTTCATCCGTTCACGGTAGAGATCACCTTCACCATAATTCCCGCACACCTGCGAAAGGCGGTGGAGGGCGCCAAGATACTCCGAGAGAAGAACAAGGTCGCCCTGGCGTGCATTGAAATGTTCGCGTGCGTCGGGAACTCTGTCCTGCGCCGTGCTCGACCCGAATGCAGGGATTACGAGGGCTAAAGCGAGAAGAGCGGTTCTCAACATGGCAAGTCTTCAAAGAATTTGAGCGCGCCCTGCACCGCGCGCCGCGTATCATCCCAGGCAACCCGCGCAAGCGCTTCGGGGATGGGCAAAAAGCAAGCATCCATGGCGTCATCCGCTGCGCAGACCTCACCACGCACGTAACGGGCGGCATAATCCACCATGACATGGTGCCGATCTGTTTCTTTCGAGGGGAGTGCTTCAAAGGCATCGATCAGGCCCACGGGTTCGATGACGATCCCCGTTTCCTCCGCCACCTCCCGGATGACCGCATCGCTCAGGCTTTCACCATACTCGACCTTACCGCCGGGAATGGACCAATGTCCCTTGAAGGGTGCCCGTCCGCGCTGGATCAACAAGACTTCAGAGCCTTTGAGAACGACAGCGCCGACGGATAGGATGGGTTTTGCTTGGGTCATAAAAGAGTTCGAAGGCCCCGTTTCGATGATCTATGCTCGCTACGCCTTCAAGGACCAGCCGTCAGCCCTTGAGCATCACTTTGCTATCGCTTGGGTCCTCGCACATGACGATAGAGAGTGCCCAGCGGATGAAATCTCGGACAGAGAAGCGTGCCGGATCGTCGAGGTCCCTGCGTCAGATTTCTCTTTCGAGCCAGTCAGTCAGCGGGCGAGGAGCCCCGAAAGTCGAAGGCGCTGATCTCGCTTGTGCCGCGCACCTTGCTTGAGAATAATGCTTACGGTTGGCTCGATCTGCGCTAACCCCTCGGGACGTTAACTAAGGGGGAGCCCCATTGATGATTCGCAGTTTTCTTTCCGCTCTTTTGTTTTTTGCAGGGACAGCTTTAGCGGGTCCTCTCACCACGGAAAATGTTGAGAACTTTCTCGCGGCGGCCGAAACCCTCGATAAGATGGCCAAAGACAATCCAGATTTTGACATCGATATCGGTTCTGATGATCCCACCGAGGTGATGGAAAATATGATCAGTGAGGACGGACAGTTTCGCCTCTTCGATGTGATCACGAACAAACTCCGCGCTGATCCTGAAGTGAACAATGAATTTCTTGGCGTCATTCGCGAGAACGGCTTTGCAGATGCGCAAGAGTTCGCGACCATCGGTGATCACATTGCCTTGACCACCATGGCGTTGAGCATGGGTTCTGACGATCTTCAGCAGTTTCAGCAGCTAGCGAATATGCCTGCTGCGCAGTTGCAGATGATCCCGCCAGAAATGCGCACCATGATCGATCGCGCACAAAAATTGAGCCGTGTTGTGAGCGGTGTGCCCGAACAGGATAAGGACACGCTTCGTCCGTATCTTGATCGCCTGATGGCCATGTCAGGGAATTAAAAAGTTCATCTCTCCCTCGGGAGGGATCACCATCTTCAATGGCGAGAGAGGGGCCGTTCTCTATCGATGTGCCCCTCTCACCGCATTTTCGAGACAAGATCTTTAACCTTGCAGGAACTCATTCCGCAGACTGCAAGATTGCTCTTTGCCGACCTCGTCATAGTTCTCTTGGATCCATGTCTCCGCCGATTCGCGACCGACTTCTTTCAGTTCACTGAGAAACCCGATATCGGTTTTGTATTTGGTCGGGAGCGGATAATCCTTCAGGACTTTATCGGCGCGAATTGAGTGGTACCGGATATCCGAAAGTTTGTCGCGGTACTCGTCTTTCAACCATCCTTCATGCAGAAGCTTCTGCACAAACGCGATGGCACGCATCTCCTTGATCAGTGCGGAATTGAACGTGATCTCATTGAGGCGGTTTTCGATCCCCGCAACGGTCGTCGGCACCTCTTCACGCTCAAGCGGGTTGATGTGTACCACGAGCAGGTCCTGCACTTCGGTCTCGTAGAAAAGCGGCCAAAGCGACGGGTTCCCCATATACCCGCCATCCCAATAAGCCTCGCCATCGATCTCCACAGCTTGGTAGAGGTGCGGCAAGGTGGTCGAGGCCATTACGGCGTCGATGCAGACCTCGTCCTGCTTAAACACTTTCACTTTACCCGTGCGAACATTCGTTGCACTGATGAAAAGTTTGATGGCGCTGCAGCACTGCAACTCCTCAAAATCAACAACCCGTTCCAAAAGATCGCGTAAAGGATTGAGATTTAGCGGGTTCAATTGATAGGGTGAAAAGGTCTGGACCGCTGTCGACATCATCTGGTGCGACCAGAAATCATTGAAGGCTGTCAAAAAAGGGACTTGCGCGGCCAGCGGAATATCGAAGGCATTCTTCAGCTTGCTGACTTCATGCCAATATTCATCGAGTTTGTCGCGTGCACCCTGGTCACCGCCCAAATGCATGCCATAAGCGAGCACCGCGCCATTCATCGCGCCGGCAGAGGTTGCGGTGATAGCGTTGATTGCAATGCCTTCGCTTTCCAGCAAGCGGTCGCAAACACCCCAGGTGAACGCGCCATGGGCGCCTCCGCCTTGCAAGGCAAGATTGATCGGCTTGCGGTTCGAAGCCATCAGTGGGCTGTCCAACCACCATCTACAGCATAAGGATAGCCCGTGGCGCCGCTGCCTGCATTGGAGCAAAGATAGACAAGCAGACCGTTGAGATTGTCATAGGTGACAAACTCTTTGGTGGCATGAGCATCGTTGAGGAGTTTCGCCTTCGCCTCTTCTTCGGTGATGCCGCGGGCTTTCGCATTGTCGCTCATCTGCCCTTCCAAGAGGGGGGTGAGGGTGAAGCCAGGACAAATGGCGTTGCAGGTGATGCCGTCTTCGGCCGCTTCCAACGCCACGGTTTTGGTCAGGCCCACAACACCATGCTTTGCAGCGACGTAAGCGGACTTATAAGGCGATGCGATCAAACCATGGGCCGAAGCGACGTTCACAATACGGCCGAATTTGCGTTCTTTCATGCCCGGAAGGGCATGCTTGATACTGTGATAGTTGGAAGTGAGATTGATTGCGATGATCTTGTCCCAAGTGTCATCGTCATACTCATCGACCGGTGCAACTTTTTGAATGCCCG
>JBCCTG010000112.1:0-5612 GCA_039198735.1 Pseudomonadota bacterium
GTCCGTCAGTATGAGCTGGTGGACCGGGTCCGCGCCTATGATCCTGATCTCAACGAGGATCTTCTGAACCGCGCCTATGTGTTCGCCATGCGCGCCCATGGCGGCCAAACACGGCAGTCCGGTGACCCTTACTTCACCCATCCCCTGTCCGTGGCCGCGATCCTCACCGATCTGAAGCTCGACCCGGTGACCATCGCCACGGCGCTTCTTCATGACGTGATCGAAGACTGCGCAGTATCGTATGAAGACATTCACCGGGATTTCGGGCCGGAGGTGGCGCGGCTTGTGGATGGTGTCACCAAAATCTCGAAGCGGGAGCTTGCCCCCGATGCCGACGGCGCGGCGGAGAATTTCGCCAAGTTCATTCTGGCCACCAGCAAAGACGTTCGTGTGCTGCTGATCAAGCTTGCTGATCGTCTGCACAATATGCGCACGCTGCACCATATCAAAAAACCGGAGAAGCGCGAGCGTATCGCGCTCGAAACCATGGAGATCTACGCGCCGCTCGCTCGCATTGTGGGGGTGGATAAATTCCGTGAGGAGCTTGAGGATCTTTCCTTTTATTATCTGAAGCCTGATGATTATGCTGCGATCACCAAAGGGCTTGAGCGGGTTTCCCGCAGCTCCGTTCGGGATGTGGTGGCACTCTCCCAAACCATCCGTCAAGAGATTGAGGATGCCGGTATCGAGGCGGAGATTTACAGCCGAGAGAAGCGGGCGTTTTCCATTTGGCGGAAGATGCAGCGGAAAAAAGTTCTGTTTGAAGAGCTTGCCGATATTTACGCTTTCCGTATCATCGTGCCGGACACGGAGGACTGTTACCGTGTGTTGGGCGTGATCCATCAGAATTATCCGATGATCCCCGGCGAATTCGATGATTACGTCTCGACCCCCAAACCCAACAATTATCAGTCGATCCACACGGCTGTTCTCTTGGCCAACAAGGGCACAGAAGCGCAGCGGGTGGAATTTCAAATCCGCTCGAAAGAGATGCATCAGGTGGCTGAGCGCGGTATTGCCGCGCATTGGAAATACAAAAGCGCTTCGGCCAAGGATGATGGGTCGGTCGAGCTGTCCGGCGAGGGCAAATACAAATCGTTTGAGTGGTTGCGCCAAACCGTGGCGGCGCTCGAAAGCGGGGGAAGCGCCTCGGAGTTCCTCGATCAAGCCCGTGTCGATCTTTATAAGGATCAGATTTTTACCTTCACACCCCGTGGGCGGGTGATCGGTTTGCCTGTGGGCTCATCGGCGATTGATTTTGCTTATGCACTGCATACGGATATTGGTGACAGCTATTCCGGCGCGAAGGTCAATGGCGTCTTGCGCCCCAACCGCTGGCCCTTGCGCAATGGTGATATTGTCGAGATCCTGCGCACCAAGGATGCGTCCATCCCGCAAAGCTGGGAAACCTTTGCGGTCACAAGCTCCGCCAAGATGCGTCTGCGCAAACGTGTGCGCGAGCTGGCGGCGAAAGAGCAGCATCGCCTCGGTGAACGCATCGTGCGCAACGCTTTCAGTGTGGAGGATGTGCCCTATTCACCGGATGCCGTTCGTGAGGCCGCGAAGCGGATGGGGTTCCGTGGTCTCAAACCGCTTCTTGAAGCGGTGGGGCGGCTTGAAGTGTCGGATACGGATGTTCTTGATGAGGTCTATCCGAACCTCCGCTCACGGACCAGCGGCGAGAAAACCTTGATCGCGCCTGGCGTGCCGATGGCCCGGCGGAGCGTTTCGATCCAGGGGCTCGGCCGCGGTGCTGGCCTGCGCTTGGGTTTATGCTGCATGCCTTTGCCGGGGGAACGCATTGTCGGCGTTCAGGGCGAGGATGGCCGTATCGATGTTCACCGCATCGATTGCACGGTGCTGGCTGATCAGTCCGAGGCCGATTGGATCGATCTTGCCTGGCGCAATGATCCTGATGCTTCCTTCGTTGCCGAAGTGGTGATCACGGTCACCAACCGCACCGGTGCGGTTGGTCATATTGGCTCATTGCTTGCGAAATACGATGCGAATATCCATGACATTCATGTGGAAAACCGCGAGGTGAAATTCTCTGATCTCCGTGTGGAGATCAATGTCACCGACGCGCGGCATTTGAGCAATGTGATGACGGCCCTGCGCGGTTCTGACTATGTGGTGAATGCTGAACGATCAGAAGGTAGAAAATGAACAAAGACGAGGTCTTGAAAATCTTTGAGGATGCTGGCGCGCTGTTGCGGGGGCACTTTATCCTGTCCTCGGGTCTTCATGCTGACACTTATTTGAACAAGGCGCTGGTTTCACGCTTTCCCGAGCCAACCCAGCGTTTGGGCGAGGCGCTGGCCCATATGATCCGTGAGGGTCTGAAAGATATGCCATCCGTGGTTGTCGCGCCGGCGATGGGTGCGATCCTTTTCGGTTACGAGGCGGCGCGGGCGATGGATCTTCCTTTTCTTTATACGGAGCGGGAGCAGGGAGAGTTCACTTTCCGTCGGGGCTTCGCCTTGGAGCCTGGCCAGAAAGTGATCGTCGTCGAGGATATCGTCTCCACGGGGCTGTCCGCGCGGGAGTGTGTGGAGGCGGTTAGAAAAGCTGGCGGGGTGCCGCTGGCTGTTGCCTGTTTGATCGACCGGTCCGGCGGCACGGCTGAGCTTGGTGTGCCGCTTCTACCCCTTCTGGAGCTCAACATACCGACCTATGATCCCGATGATCTGCCGGGGCATTTGAAAGATTTGCCTGCGGTCAAACCAGGCAGCCGGGGGCTTGCATGACCAACAATCCCAAACCTGATGCCTTGAAGCGTGCGGAGCATTTGAAAGACGGCAACCCCGCCCGGCATGCGCCCGCCTGTCGATTGGGGGTCAATATCGACCATGTGGCCACAATTCGCAACGCGCGCGGCGGTCCGCACCCTGATCCTGTGCGCGCCGCGCAGCTTGCGGCCGCCTCGGGCGCAGACGGCATCACGGCGCATTTGCGCGAGGACCGACGGCATATTCGCGACGAGGACATTGTCCGCTTGAACGAAGAGGTGGGCCTGCCGCTCAATTTTGAAATGGCTGCCACACCGGAGATGGTGGAGATTGCACGGCAAACCCGTCCGCATGCGTGCTGTCTCGTACCAGAGCGGCGGATGGAGCGCACCACGGAAGGCGGCCTCGATCTAGTGGGGCAAAGAAGCCTTCTGGCCCCCGCCGTCGACCGTTTGAAAGAGGCAGATATTCGCGTTTCGCTGTTCATTGATCCGGAGGGGGAGCAAATTCGCATGGCGGCCACGCTCGGTGCACCGGTCATTGAGCTGCACACCGGCAGTTATGCCGAAGCGGCGCTGGCCACGGACAAACAGGCATTGATCGAGACATTCGAGGCTCTCAAAAAAGGTGCTGAGCTGGCCCATGAGTTGGGCATCGAAGTGCATGCGGGGCACGGTCTCACATTCTTCAATGTGCAGAACATTGCGGCTCTGCCAGAAATCCGAGAGCTGAATATCGGACATTTCCTTGTGGGCGAAGCGGTCTTCATGGGCCTTGACGGGGCGATCAAAGAGATGCGGCGGCTGATCGCCGATGCCCGTACAGGCATGCTGCTCTAAGGATGCCGAACCCTGCCCATTTGCAAACACTGCCCAGGTGGATCATCCTGTGCGGTGTTTGCGGTGCAACGGCAGTGCGTGGTGAAGGAGTGCTTCGATGATCATCGGCATCGGGTCCGATCTGATCGATATTCGCCGGGTCGAGAAAACCCTTGAGCGTTATGGCGAGCGCTTCACCCATCGCTGTTTTACGGAGATCGAACGCACCAAATCCGACCGCCGGGCCCAGCGCGCGGCAAGCTATGCCAAGCGGTTCGCGGCGAAAGAGGCTTGCTCCAAGGCCCTGGGCACGGGGTTGAGCCAAGGGGTTTATTGGCGTGACATGGGGGTCGTGAACCTGCCTTCGGGTAAGCCGACCATGGCTTTGACCGGCGGGGCCCGCACGCGACTTGAAGGTTTGACACCGCCGAGCCACCACATTGAGGTGCACCTCACCATCACCGATGACTTCCCGCTGGCGCAGGCCTTTGTCATCCTCTACGCCACGTCCGACAAGGGATCTGACACACGATGATTGAAGACAGCCAAAATCGATCGGTGGGCGCCATGCTCGAAGAGGCGTGGGATGTCTCCAAAACGGTGGTGATCGCCGTGGGCATCACGCTGTTCGTGCGCTTTTTTTTCGTGCAGCCGTTCAACATTCCCTCGGCGTCGATGGAGCCGACATTGCTGACCGGCGATTTCATCATCGTCGATAATATCGACTATGGTTATTCAAAGGCGTCGCTAATCTTTCCGCTGACCCGCCTACCGCTGGAGGGGCGCCTCTTTTCCGACGGGCCGGGTCGCGGCGAGGTGGCTGTCTTCAAGAACGCCAATGATCGCAACAAGGATTATGTCAAACGCATCGTCGGACTGCCCGGTGACACCATCCAGGTGATTGGCGGCATCTTGCATGTCAACGGTCAGCCAGTGACGCGCGAGCTTATTCCGGGTGCGGAGACAACCTGCGGTGCGTATGCGCCCGATGGGCTTCGCTATCGTGAGACGATGCCGTTCGATGGGCCTACTTACACCGTGCAGGAGTGCCACGGCGACCGTTGGCGCCTCGACAACACTGCGCCGGTCACCGTGCCAGAGGGCCATTATTTCGGCATGGGTGACAATCGCGACAATTCTGTGGATAGCCGAACTTCCAGTGTGCGAACCATTCCCCATGACCAGCTTGTGGGCCGGGCGCGGCGGGTGGCTTTCTCCGTTGACGGAGCACGCGGTCGGATCTGGCAGATTTGGCGCTGGCCTATGGCGATCCGCTATGGGCGCATCGGGGAGAAGATCGACTGATGCAGCGCCGCAAGGCATCGCTCTCTTCGGTCGAACGTGCCGTCGGTCACGTGTTCCAAGACCAAGAGCTTCTCCTACGCGCGATGACGCATTCAAGCGTCTCTGCGGATGTGGGCCGGGATTTGGAACGACTTGAATTTCTTGGCGACCGGGTTTTGGGTCTTCTGACCGCGGAGGAACTCTGGCGCCGATATCCTGATATGACCGAGGGTGAGCTGGCCCCGCGTCTCAATCAGCTTGTGCGCAAAGAGACGTGTGCGGATGCTGCGCGGTTTTTTGATCTTGGTCCTGTGCTGCGCCTCAGCCCAGGTGAAGACAACAATGGTGGACGGGATAGGGACGCGATTTTGGGCGATGCCTGCGAGGCGCTCTTAGGCGCGCTTTATATCGATGGTGGTCTTGGCGCGGCCCGCAAGGCCTACGATGAATATTGGGGCGAGCATTTCGAAGCGATTGCCGCGGAGCATCGTGATCCGAAAACGGAGCTTCAAGAATGGGCGCAGTCCCATGGCCATGGAACGCCGAGCTATCATGACGTTGCCCGCAAAGGTCCCGACCATGCACCGCGCTTCACGGTTGAAGTGCGCGCCGGTGGTCTTCACCCGGAGGATGCCGAGGGCTCATCAAAACGCGATGCACAGGCCGCTGCCGCAAAAAGGCTTTTGGTGCGGGAGGGGGTCTGGTCCGATGTCTGATGCTCCTAACACAGATCGTTGCGGTGTGGTGGCTGTCTTGGGTGCGCCCAATGCCGGCAAATCGA
>JBCCTG010000113.1:0-5548 GCA_039198735.1 Pseudomonadota bacterium
CCAATGTCGAAAGGCTATGCCGAAACCCGCGAGATTGTGAAGTCCAAGGGCCTCGTCACCGTGTGCGAGGAGGCGGCTTGCCCCAATATCGGTGAGTGCTGGGACCAAAAGCACGCCACGATGATGATCCTGGGTGAGATTTGCACCCGTGCTTGCGCTTTTTGCAATGTCACCACGGGGCTTCCGGGCGCGGTTGATCATGACGAGCCGCGCCGGGTGGCCGATGCGGTGGCTGAGATGGGCCTCAAGCATGTGGTGATCACGAGCGTTGATCGCGACGACCTCGACGATGGTGGTGCCCAGCATTTCGTTGAGGTGATCCAAGCGATCCGCGAACGCTCACCGGGCACGACGATTGAGATTCTAACACCAGATTTCTTGCGCAAACCGCCTGCCGCCCTCGACAAAGTGATTGATGCCGCGCCGGATGTTTTCAATCACAATTTGGAAACTGTGCCGCGGCTCTACCTCTCCATTCGTCCGGGTGCGCGCTATTACCATTCCATGCGCTTGCTTGAACGCGTGAAAGAGCGGGCCCCGGATCAATTCACCAAATCGGGCCTGATGGTGGGTCTTGGTGAAAGCAAGGAAGAAGTGATGCAGGTGATGGACGATATGCGTTCCGCTGGCATCGATTTTCTCACCATCGGGCAGTACCTGCAACCGACACGTAAGCACGCCCCGGTGGACCGATTCGTGACCCCTGAAGAGTTCAAGCATTATGAGGTCCTGGCCCGCTCGAAAGGTTTTCTGATGGTTTCGGCCAGCCCCCTGACGCGCTCCAGCCACCATGCTGGCGATGATTTCGCCAAACTCAAAACCGCCCGCGAGGCGAAGGCGCGTGGGTAAGTCAACAGCGTGACCACCCACCACGAACGCATCCCGGTCCCCTTCAAACCGCAGGATATGTACGACCTTGTCCTGGACGTTACGGACTACCCGCGGTTCATTCCTTGGGTGCAGGCCCTTCGTGTTCGGAGCGATGAGAACAAAGAGGGCCTTCGTCTGATCACGGCGGATATGGTGGTGAAATACTCCGTGTTCCGCGAGACCTTTCGATCCGAAGTCACCGCCGATCCTGAGGCGTATACGATCGATGTGCGTTACGTGAAGGGGCCCCTTCAAAATCTTGCCAACCATTGGCGCTTCGAGGGAACGGAGGAAGGCTGCGTGGTCGATTTCAAGCTCGACTTCGCCTTCAAAAACCGTCTGATGCAAGCCGCCGCCAATGCCTTTGTCGACCACGGCTTCAAGCGTTTGTCCGGTGCGTTCATTGACGAGGCGCACCGCCGCTATCCGCAGGCTGCTGCCAAGGCACAGCAGGCTCAAGCTCACATGTCCGGTACTGAATAATCGCATCATAAGCGTCCCACCTCTCCCCAGGGAGAGATTGAAGCTGATCACGACGACAAACCCGGACATTGCCAGTTAGCCATCTGTCCGCACATCCTATGCGGGAAAGTTTTGCCGAAAAACGATATTCTCTCCCCTTGTGGCCACGCTGCTCGGTCACCATTTATGCGATTGTGAGAGCGAAAGGCTCAACCAAGGACAGGAGAGACGTGTGGCAGAACAGGCCCAAGCACCAGGCAAGGTTTTTGACGAGAAGACATTCCAGGACCAATTGAGGCCGGCATGGACGCCGCTCAATGTTTCCCTCATGGTCCTTTTCTTCGTAACGGGCCTTTGGCCAATTGGCCTCGCGGCGATCGGTTATATGATGTATGGCCGCGACATGGGACTTGACTTTTCGAACTGGGGCAAAGCCAAACGCTCTGTTCGTCGGGCCTCAGGCAGTTGCTCCTGGACATCGAACCGAACCTCGACCTCCGGCAACGCAGCTTTCGATGCTTGGCGTGATCAAGAGCTTGAGCGCCTCGCTGAAGAACGCCGCAAGCTCGAAGAAGCCCAGACTGCCTTTGATGAGCATATGAAAGAACTGCGCATGGCGCGGGATCGCGAAGAGTTTGAAGCTTTCCAACGTGCTTGGAACGAAAACAACAAGAGATCTTACCCCGGCTGATGTGGTCCAAACGCATCCTTGATTAACGATGATCACGCGAAAACCATCGGCTTTTCAAAGCCGGTGGTTTTTACGGTCTGCCGCCAGGTCCTCCCGGCCCACCAGGTCCACCTGGCCCTTGCGGTCCGCCGCCAGGGATCGGTGTGCCGACAGCGACACCGCCGAGGAGTTGCTCGAGCAGGGACATCTCGCGTCCGCGGCTGCGCGTTTTGCGCTCGATGATGTCGATATCACCGCCATCGGCTAAGGTATAACGCACCACTTCATCCACATGGCCATCATTCCCGAAAGCGAACGCCACCACGTCTCGGTCATAGACCTCCGTTCGGAAAAAAGCGCGCGCATTGGTTTTCTGGCTCACATAATACCAGACACTGTCATTGAGTGGCGGCCGGATCGACGGCTCGCCATAGCGCGCGAGGACCGATTCCCGCGTGTCGACGCCGGGGATGGCTTCAAGGCCTTCTTCCCCCAGCTCCACAACATAACCATGGTTCGAACGGGTGGAAATGCACCCCGAAAGAAGAATGGCGGCCAGAGCGCCCGTCATCAGGATCTGTTTCATGATCACTCTCAATCGCCCGCCTCAACTCGTCCGTCAATCACGAAAACGGAAGACGACCCGAACATTCTCTTAGCTTCTCGCAAGGATTGGGCCGCTGCGCCGCAATTGCGGTCCGAAGACCCTGTGGTTAGATCGGTTTTTCTCAACGCAGGAAGAGAAGCCAAGATGTACGAACGCCTCAAGGAGATGGTCGCAAAGCTCGCAGGCGGCGGTGAAGAGCGTCGCCATGCCCATGCGCTTTATGTGGCCATCGCCGAGGCTGCGCGACGTCCTGAATTCTATGCGCGGTGGCGCGTTCCCGACACCACCGAGGGACGCTATGAGCTTTTGTCGGTGCACATGATCTTGACGCTTCGCCGCTTGCGCGCAGGCGGCGACGCAACGGCGAGATTCTCTCAGCTTCTTTTCGATGTGATGTTTCGCGACGTCGACGACACCTTACGCGAGATGGGGGTGGGGGATATGCGGGTCGGCAAAAAAGTGCGCGGCTATGCCGAAGCCTTTTTGGGCCGGGCGGGCGCTTACGATCTTGGTCTTGATAGGGAAGCCGATCTCAAAGAAGCCATCGCCCGTAATGTCTACGGCGATCTTGATGAACCTTTTGCGCAGGCTTTGGCTGATTATATGTATATGACAGAAGACGCGCTGCAAAAGCAGGCCTTGGAAGCTCTTTTGGGTGGAACGATTTCTTTCCCCGAGCCGTCTTTTGAAGAAAGGTCTGACGATGACTGAGCTTATGTCGCTCGCTAGCCTCTCCAAACCGTTGGACGTCGATCAGCTGACGACTGAACCTGAGATGGTTCATCTTGAGGTCAGCCGCGATGATCGTGCGGTGCTGGCTGAGCAGCTCAATGTGCTGAGCCTTGATGCTTTTTCCGGCAAACTGAGCGCGACGAAGCATGGTGATCTTGTGCGTGTCGACGGTGCACTGGAGGCTCAACTTGGCCGAACCTGTGTGGTCAGCCTTGAGCCTATGCAAGAGACGATCGATGAAACGTTCACGGCGGAATTTACCACCATCCTGCCTGAAAGTCCTGCTGCGGACGAAATCGAAGCCGATCTCGATGCTCCTGAACCCCTTAAGGGTAGTACCATCAATTTGGGTGATGTGCTGTTCGAGCAATTGGTTCTGGCGATGAACCCGCACCCCCGTAAAGAGGGCGCGGTCGCCCCCCAAGACCCTGGGGCAGGCCAGGAATCGAGCCCGTTTGATGTTCTGAAAGCGCTGAAAAACTGAAGCGCTTAGGACAGAGTGAAGCTAAGAACCGATAGAGATTGTTGAACGCCCTCGGTCCCACCTTGTGATTAGAACGAACTAAAACCCGACGACTGCGGAAGATCCCGTATACTGATGGCTTGCGGGTTTGTCAGTTCAAGGGGCATTGTCTCGATAACCATATCCACGATAACGGATTGCTGAAGGATCACATCGTTCAAAGAGTTGGAAATAATGGTCGTGCCTTGGCTATCATAGCCTTGGATGCGGAGGGCACCCTGGTCGATGCCTGCGTTACTGAGGGCAGTGCTAACGGCAGTGGCATCCGTGGCAAACCCGGACACAAATTCTCCGTTAACTGAGACGGAAAAACCAAATTCTACCTCAAAGCCGCCAAGGGTGAATTTGCCCCGCGCTTCATCAAGAATGTCGTCAGTGAGGGGGGTCAATTCTGTGAACAGATCGTCCTGCGCATAGGCTTGTGCACCTGAGATGATCACCATCACAGCTGCCCAAAGGGTTTTGAGTTGTCCGTAAAGCCTTTTCATCGTGCACCCACCGAGAAGCCAGAATTGAGGAAGCGCGTCGCGTGAAGGGTTTCGACCGCAAGATCGGGAAGAGCGATAAGATCTTGGGTCCGTGCATCAGGGTGGGCGCTCCAATCCTTCTCCGCGTTCCAACTTGCCCGACCATGGGCCGTGAAATTCTGGATAAAAAGGATGGTGCCGTTCCAATTGTTGAGGAATTCCTCCTTTGAGCGAACAATCAAACCGATAGAGGGGTCACCGAGAAGCACTTGATCATCGCGAACGCCTTTGACCACGACAAAATGAGCATAGCCGTTCACGTTCACAAGTGCGATACCGGGAATACGGAGCTCTTTAAGTTTTTCAAAGGGAAGCTGATAGCCGTTGGCTGTCACCCCGCCACGCTCCAGCAGCCGCTTCATGTCGAGTAAAGAGAAACCCCGCTTACGGATATTATCTTGCTCACCGGCTTCCCACATGGCAACGAAAAGGTTACTCTCCGACCGCGGAATATCATAATGATAGGTCAGAAGTGTAGCAAGTGCCGCTGAACCGCAAGAAAAGTCGTATTGCTGACGAACAACACGGGCAAACTGCCGATCACGATAACTTTCAATAGGAATATTGAGATAGGCGCCCGCGAAATTGCCCTCGTAGAAAGATTGGGTGCCCTGCGCCCAGGCCAAATTTGACGCTAAGAGCAAGTAAGGCACCACGAACAAAAGAACAGCCCGCACCCAAATCATAATTTCAAAGACCGTTCGGTGTGTAAACGTTGACCTGCACAGAGTTTTGCAGAACCACATTGTTGCCGCTGTTGATGAAGACGGTCGTGATTCCAGAATTGCCGTTCACAGCATTGTCATTTTGCGCACCGGTAACGGTATCGTTGAGCGTCGTGTTGGCAATAGAACCGTCGATGGTGGATGAATTGTTTTGCGACGAGCCTATGGAGACAACATCAGCGGCGGAAAGATCAATACCATATTCGGCGCCTCGACCGGATGCCTGGCGCATCGCGTCATCATCCATGGGCACGAGACTGATCAAGGCGTCGAGGGGAGCGGTTTCCGCAGAGGACGGCGGCGTTGCGGCCTCCATCGCGCCAAGGGGTGCAATCAAGGTTAGACCGAGGACAGACCAAAAAGCCATAGCTTTCTTTTTCCATCTTTTGCGCGTTCGGCAGCGCAAGGCGGATCATCGGGGTGAGGTGTGAC
>JBCCTG010000114.1:0-5498 GCA_039198735.1 Pseudomonadota bacterium
GGCATCCTGGGTTCGATGCGCGATTTGGCCGAAGACCGGATCGAGGAAACGGGCCCGCGGCGTTACCGTCTGACTGAGGCAGCGCAGCTTGTGGGCCGTTCGGTTGATGCGATCCGGCGTGCCGAGGCGGCTGGCGACCTGCCTGCACCGGTGCTGCGCTCTTCTGGTCAGCGCTTGGGTTACACGCTGGCTGAAGTGAACCGGATGCGTGAGCATTTCGGCACGCGGCCCCAGCGCGATCCGAGTGATCCGCCGCTTATCCTTGCGGTGCAGAACTTCAAAGGCGGGGTGGGCAAAAGCACGATTGCTTCCCACGCGGCGCAGTATTTTGCCGAGCGCGGCTACCGGGTTTTGATCGTGGACACCGACAGCCAGGCCTCGACCACAACACTTTTCGGTTTCAACCCCGATGTGGACATCGATACCGATACGACGTTGTTGCCTTACCTGATTGCGGACCGATCCGATGGGATTGGCTATGCGGTGCGGCCGACGCGGTGGGATGGGCTTGATCTGGTCCCTGCCAATCTTGGGCTTTATTCGGCGGAGTATATTCTGTCCCAGCAGGTGAAAGGTGATGTGGCGCGGCTTTCGCGGCTGAAAACCGGTTTGGCCGAGGCTGCGCGATCCTATGACGTGGTCATCATCGACCCACCGCCAGCTTTGGGGATGATTTCCTTGAGCGTGTTGCAGGCGGCCACCGCCATTTTGATCCCCACGCCGCCATCATCGATCGATTTTGCATCCACGGCGGCGTATCTTGCCATGCTGGAAGAGGTGGTGGAAGCGCTCAATGCCCAGACGGCGCATCCTGTTGCCTATAGCTTTGTCACCTTGCTGGCCACCAAGGTGGTGGAACAAAAAGGTGCCCACGAAGTGATGCGGGACGTCATGGGGCGCGCCTTTTCAGGCTCCATTCTGCCCACCGCGCTTCTCGATTCGGCTGAATTTGACACGGCTTCGGTGGAGATGCGCACAGTTTTTGAGATGTCTGGCGGGCAATCGCGTACGGCCCGGCGTTGCCGGAACAATCTTTTGGCGGTGATGAACGATCTTGAGGTCAAAATTCGCCAAACTTGGCCCAGTCACCGTGCTAAGTTGCGTCAAGAAGGAATCGCTTGAATTTTAGCGCGTGCACATGTGCACGCATAGAAGCGTAAGATCGATACCTCCGTGCACATATGCACGGTTTGGGACTAAGGAGGGCCAAGGTATGGCCAGAAAACGTGCGCGCATCCTTGCTGATGCGATCACCGCTCGCCGCGAACAGGCTGAAAGCGATGAGGAGGCCCCGCGCCGGGATTATACGGCTGAACGAGAGAGTTTGATCTCCGAAGCCTCCGAGGGACGTTTGCGCAATGGCAAGCTGCGCCTTGTCGACCCCAAAGAATGCCGGATGTGGGCGGGCCATAATCGGCTTTATGATCTTCTCACCCCCGAAAGCTGCGAAGACCTGATCAAATCCATCAAAGCCGTAGGGCGTCAGGAAATGCCCGCGATCGTACGTCCGATCAACGATTCCTCTTATGCCTATGAGGTCATTTGCGGCGCACGGCGGCATTTTGCGGTGAGCCATCTTCGTTCCGCCGAACACCGCCAAGATATTCTCTATCTCGTTGATATCCGGGATATCTCCGACGAAGAAGCGTTTCGGCTTTCCGATCTCGAGAACCGCGAACGCGAAGATATTTCCGATTATGAGCGCTCGCGTGATTATGGACGGGCGCTTAGTGCTTATTATGATGGTAACAAGGCCTTGATGGCCGAGCGGATTGGCGTCGACCGCACCTGGCTCTCTCGCTATTTGCGGATTGGCGAGCTGCCCGAAGACATCCTTCGTGCTTATGGCGATGTGCGGGATATTGGCATTCGCCATGCGGCTGAGCTTTCACCGCTTTTGTCTGGTGATGCCGCCCAAGACATTCTCGACACTGCGCGGGATTTGGCGGCTTCTCGTGCAAACGGGGACCGAAAAAGCGCGTCATCGGTTTTAAAAGCGCTTAAAACCGCCGCTCAGCCAAGCGCTGCGCGTCATGTGAAGACGTTCAATGATGCTGAAGGCCGGGTTTTGCTGACAGCGGAAACGAAGCCGCGCAGCCTGGTCCTGACTATACCCCGCACCCGGCTTCGTGACCGTCAGGCATTGATGCAAGCTATCGAAGACGCGCTCGATTAAGCGCTATCCCGCCGCACGGCTCGGTCAAGCGCGGCATAGGCTTGTTCCAGCACCGCATCCATCTGCGCTGTGTCGATCCTTTTGTGATCCGAGCGCCTCGTGGTTTTGGGGATGATCGATGAAGGCGCTGCGTTTTCAGCCAGATAGATGATCCAGCGCTGCCTGCTCGTGCCGCGGTGAATGATCCCCAGATCTTCGAGCTTGCGCAAAAGCCGCGCCGACCCTTGCCGGGTGACACCCAAGGTTTCCGCCACGTAGCGGGGCGTGAGTGCATGAACTGTCCCTAAAAGCACGAGGGTTTCTTCCAATCGGCTGTCTGATCGCCGATCGGGAAGCTGGGCGCGCCAACGCTCAAAATCCCGCTCCAAACCGCGCAGGCGTTCGAGCGACCCATGGCACTCCTGTCCGAGGCGTTTCAGGAACTGCGCCATAAAATCATCCTTCGTGCTTTCAGGGCCCACGGCGAGGGAGACCGGCGGAAGGGGCCATCCTGTCAGTGCTGCGGCTCTCAAAGGTGCCTCCAAAGCCATGTCACCAGGCGGCAGGCCCTCAAGGGCAAGATCAGCCAACTCGCTTGCCAGCGATACGACCGAGTTGTTCGCTGATGGGTCCACCGGTTGACGCCAAGCGGTAAGACCTTGGCGCCAAAACCGCCTGGCGGCAGCGCGTTCGAGGGAAGGAACACCGCTTGGAACCTCAGCCACGAGAGCCAAGAGGTCTTCTGGGGTCAAAGGCTCGGCACCGCGGGTGAAAAGCCGAGCCACCACGCGGGCAGCTTCATGATTGCACCAAAGTGCACGCAAGGGTGAGCGGCCTACGGCCTCAGTAAGAGCGCCCATACGAAAGCCAGCCTGAGCGATAAGATCGGAAGAGAGAGACATCATCGGAACCGCTATAGTGCTTATCGGTTCCTCTGCTTAACATTTTGTAGCAGCTCGTGCAAAGAAAGGGGACAAGATCTGGGCGCTCTTAGCAAGAGAGCAGCATAAGACTCAGAAAACCCGTATGGGAGCAGCAATCTGTCTTGCGCTGCACCATCAACCCTGGCCAAATTATATAATGAGCAAACCGACCTTGAAACCCGCCCAACCTTCATTTTCGTCAGGTCCGTGTGCGAAGCGCCCCGGTTGGGAAGCCAGTGGGCTTGAAACCTCTGCTTTGGGTCGCTCGCACCGCTCCTCTCTCGGTAAGGCGCGGCTCAAGCATGCGATTGACCTCACCCGCGAGGTTCTTGAGGTCCCTGACACCCATCTGATCGGCATCGTGCCTGCGTCGGATACTGGTGCAGTGGAATTGGCCATGTGGAACCTTCTCGGGCCTCGTCCGGTGACGGTGGCGGCCTGGGAAAGCTTTGGTCTGGATTGGGTGAAAGACGCGGTTGAGCAGCTCAAAATCGACCCCGTGGTTCTGACCGCCGATTACGGTGCGCTCCCTGATTTGGAGAGCGTTGATCCGAGTCATGACGTTGTTTTCACCTGGAACGGTACGACCTCCGGCGTTCGGGTGCCGAACGCGGATTGGATTGCTGCCGACCGCGAAGGCTTGACCATTTGCGATGCCACCTCCGCCGCCTTTGCGCAGGATCTCGACTGGGACAAACTCGATGTGGTGACCTATTCCTGGCAGAAGGTTCTGGGCGGTGAGGGCCAGCACGGTATCCTGATCATGGGGCCGCGCGCGGTGGAACGTGTGGCAAACCACACACCGGAATGGCCACTGCCGAAGATTTTCCGTATCAAGAAAAAAGGTGAGCTCGACGCGGCGATCTTCGAAGGCGCAACGATCAACACACCGTCGCTTTTGGCCACCGAAGATTATATCGATGCCCTCACATGGACAAAAGGGCTGGGTGGCCTTCAGGCCCTGAAAGCACGAGCGAATGGCAATCTTACAGCCCTTGAAGCTTGGGCTGCAAGCCGGGATTGGATCGATTTTCTTGCGCCCTCGGCGATCCGGTCCAACACCTCCGTATGCCTCAAAATCACCGAGCTGCGGGTGGCGGCGCTTTCCTCGGAGGAGCAGCAAGCCTTTATCAAGCGCATGGTCAAAGCCCTCGAAAAAGAAGAGGCGGCTTTTGACATAGCGGGGTACCGCGCGGCGCCACCTGGCCTGAGGGTCTGGTGCGGTGCCACCGTGGAAACCTCCGATATCGAAGCACTGACGCCCTGGCTCGACTGGGCTTTTGAAACTGCGTTGTCGTCCCTCTAAGCACGAAAGAAAAATCCGTGGTCAAAGTTCTAATCTCCGATAAATTGGGCGATGACGCTGTGCGCATCCTCGAAGCCCGCAAAATCGAAACCATCTTCGAACCTGATTTGGGCAAAGATCCCGAGGCGCTGAAAAAGGCTGTGGCCGATGTGGATGGCCTGGCCATTCGTTCGGCCTCGAAAGTGACGGCCGAGATCATAGAGGCCGCACCGAACCTGAAAGTCGTCGGCCGGGCCGGGATCGGTGTCGACAACGTCGATATCCCTGCTGCTACAGCGGCGGGTATCGCTGTCATGAACACCCCCTTCGGTAATGCTGTCACGACGGCTGAGCATGCTATTGCGATGATGTTCTCCATTGCCCGAAGAATTCCGCAGGCTGATGCGTCGACCAAGGCGTCGAAATGGGAAAAGTCGAAATTCATGGGCCGTGAGCTGTTTGGCAAGATCCTGGGCCTTGTTGGGGCAGGGAACATCGGCTCCATCGTCGCCAACCGCGCGCAAGGTCTCAAAATGAAGGTCATCGCCTTCGACCCGTTCCTTTCGGAAGAGAAAGCATTGAGCATGGGCGTGGAGCTTGTAAGCCTCAACGAGCTTCTGACCCGCGCCGATTTCATCAGCCTACACACACCTCTTACGGACAAAACCCGCAACATTTTGGGTGAGGAAGCATTCAGTGTGATCCGCAAAGGCGCCTTCGTCATCAACTGCGCACGGGGCGGTCTTGTGGATGAGAAGGCCCTCGAAAATGCCCTCAATGATGGCCGGGTGGCGGGAGCGGCCTTGGATGTTTTCGAGGTCGAACCTGCAAAGGATCACCCTCTTTTCGGACGGGAGGATGTGGTTCTGACACCGCACCTTGGTGCCTCCACCCAAGAGGCTCAGGAAAACGTCGCTATTCAGATCGCTGAGCAGATTGCCGACTATCTTCTCACCGGCGCTGTCCAAAACGCGCTCAATATGCCTTCGGTGACGGCCGAAGAAGCACCTGTCCTCAAACCTTTCATCAATTTGGCAGGGATGCTCGGTAGCCTCGGTGGCCAACTGACCGAGCAAGCGATCACCGGCATCACGGTGAAATTTGCCGGAAAGGTGGCTCAGCTGAAGCCTGGGCC
>JBCCTG010000115.1:0-5485 GCA_039198735.1 Pseudomonadota bacterium
CCGGGGTGAAACCCTCACTGTTCAACAGGGCAATGGGTCCATCAGTGGTGTGTTCAAAGATGTGGATGCTCTGGGGCGCCTGATCTTAATTTTAAAGACGGGCGAAACGCGCGTTATATCCGCCGGCGATACGGCTCTAGGGTGACGCGGGCGATTGTTTCAGGCAGAAGACATCCATGCTTTTGGCCATTGATGTTGGCAACACCAACACCGTTTTTGCTCTGATCGACGGCGAGGAAACGCTGGAAAGCTGGCGTTCGGCAACCCTGCCTGAGCGTACCGCTGACGAATATGCGGTTTGGCTTTTGCAGCTTTTCACCCTCAACAAGCGCGGCGATTTCAGTGCGGTGGATGCCTGCATCATTTCCACCGTGGTGCCCCAGTCACTTTTCCATTTGCGCAATCTTGCGCGCCGCTATTTCAACATCGAGCCCATCGTGGTGACCGCCGACATCCCTGGTGTCGAGGTCCGCATCGAAAGACCCAGCGAGGCGGGCGCTGACCGGTTGGTGGGCACCGTTGGTGGCTTCGTCACCTATGGTGGTCCACTGATTGTTGTCGACAGCGGCACGGCGACGACCTTCGACATTGTCGGCAAGGACGGCGCGTTTGAAGGCGGTGTCATCGCGCCAGGGATCTATTTAAGCCAAAAAGCACTGCACGATGCTGCCGCGCAATTGCCGCGCATCGCCCTTAAAGAACCTAGCAAAGCGATTGGCACGAACACCGTCAGTGCCCTGCAGTCTGGTATCTTTTTTGGCTATATTGGCCTGATTGAAGGTATGATTGCGCGCATCAAAGCCGAATACGGATCACCCATGACGGTGGTGGCAACCGGGGGGGTCTCGTCTCTTTTCGAGGGCGCGACCTCAGCTATCGATCATTTTGATCCCGATCTCACCATTCGTGGGCTGAGGGAAATTGCGCGCCGTCTGACGACCGCCAAGCAAGGATAAGTATGAGCGACGAACTTGTCTTTCTGCCTTTGGGCGGATCGGGTGAGATTGGGATGAACCTTAATCTCTATGCCTTTGGACCGCCCTCTAAGCGGCAATGGATCATGATCGACTGCGGTGTGACCTTTGCCGGTGATGAGCATCCGGGCATTGATTTGATCACACCGGACCCTGAATATTTGCTCGATGAACTTGATGAGGGCGGAGAGCTCTTGGCGCTTATCCTGACCCATGGTCATGAGGACCATATCGGTGCGGTGGCGCATTTGTGGCCAAGTTTTCCGTGTCCGATCTATGCAACACCTTTTACGGCTGAACTCGTTCGGCGCAAATTTGTTGAGGTGGGCATTCAGGATGCGCCGATCCATACTATGGATCTCGGTAGCTCGATGAATGTGGGCCCCTTCGGCGTTGAGTTCATCACGCTCACCCATTCCATTCCTGAACCGAATGCTTTGGCGCTCCGTACACCGATGGGAACGATCCTACACACCGGTGATTTCAAGATCGATCCACGTCCGGTGTTGGGCGAGGAAACCGATCGCCGCAAACTGCGCGCCCTTGGTGAGGAGGGGGTGTTGGCCATGGTTTGCGACAGCACCAATGTCTTCTCCGAAGGTGTGTCGGGGTCTGAGAGCGATGTGGCGGAAACGCTTGCGCAAATCATCTCAGAACAAACGGGCCGCATCGCGGTGACGACTTTTGCATCGAATGTCTCGCGACTCGTTTCGGTGTGCCGCGCGGCTATGAAGGCTGATCGTTCCGTATGCCTCCTTGGACGCTCGATGCTGCGCATGATCGATGTGGCGCGTCACGTGGGTCTTCTTCCCTCAGGTGTGTCGTTTGTGGAGCCTTCGGATGCGGGTTATCTGCCCAATGATAAAGTGCTCTATCTGTGCACGGGTAGCCAAGGAGAAGAGCGCGCGGCCCTCGCTCGAATCGCAAGAGACGATCATCCGGAGCTAACCCTCGATGAGGGGGATACGGTCATTTTCAGCTCCAAGATCATTCCAGGCAATGAGCGGCCTATCTTCGAGCTGATGAACCAATTAACGGAAAACGGGATCCAGGTGATCACTGAAAGCGATGCCTACATCCATGTATCGGGTCATCCGTGCCGTGATGAGCTGAAAGATATGTACGGTATGGTGAAGCCTGATCTTGCCATCCCCGTTCACGGTGAGGCACGCCATTTGGCCGAGCACGGAGCGTTTGCGCCAACGATTGGGGCGAAGACGTCCTTGGTGCCTAAAAACGGCGACTTGATCCGCATTGCACCGGGCCCCGCGAAAGTCATCGATGAAGTCCCCTCGGGTCGGCTTTATCTCGATGGTTCCATTCTTCTCAATGACGGTGATGCCGCCTTACGTGAGCGACGGCGGCTTTCGGAAGAGGGGATCATTTGCGTCTCGGTCGCCTTCGACAAAAACGGCCGGCGCCAAGATCGCCACCTCGTGCACCTCAAGGGTATTCCGCAAGAGGACGATGACGGCGAGAATCTCCATGCACTGATTGATGAGGCTGTGGATGAGGCGCTGGATGCGATGCCTCGCCCGAAACGGCGTGATGACCGCGAGGTGGAGCTCTTTGTTCGGCGTGCTATTCGCTCCGAGCTGATGCCCCGTTGGGGTAAGCGATCGGATATCGTCGTTTTGATTATGAGGGTCTAATGTGATGGGTGTGACCGGCAGTATCGTCAGTTTTCTTATGATTTGGTGGGTGTGCCTTTTTATGGTCCTCCCTATGCGTCCCAAAAGTGTGTGGCAGGAACCTGATGCCCATGCCAAAGGCGTGGATCAGGGCGCACCGGTCAACCCTGCGATCTGGTGGCGGGTCAAGCGCACCACCATGATTGCTGTGCCTCTTTGGTTCATCGTTTTTCTGGTGATCTCCAGCGGTCTTCTTGACCCCTCGCGGGCGTAATCGCTTCTCTTTCTTAGGCGTTTGGTCTTGCTCTTCGCGCGGATGTCTTTATTCTAGAGCTATTCCGAACAACCGAACCGGGAGAATGTCTGACGCGTGTCCGAAACCACGACGCCTGAGACGCCACATGCGCATGTGACGCCCCAAGAGAGCGAAACGGCTCTCGACAACCGGGGCTCCCTCAACTCTGATTTTGTCATCTTCGTTCGTGAGCGGATTGACAATGACGATCACAACGAGGTTCGGCGGGTCGTTGGCGAGCTGAGGCCTGCGGATATCGCCGATCTGATCGAGCAGTTGGGCAATGAGCATGTTCCCAACTTCTTAAAAATCGTCGGCAACGCGCTCCCCTCGGAAACGTTGGCGGAGCTCGATGAGAGTGCCCGCGAAGTTGTCATTGATGCTCTCCCTACGGAGCAGCTTGCCGAGGCTGTGGCCGAGCTTGACACTGACGAGGCTGCCTTCGTTCTTGAAGAGTTGGACGAGGAGGATCGAGCTGACGTCCTCGCCGAGGTGCCGATCGCTGATCGCTTGGCGCTTCAGTCTGCCCTTGATTACGGCGAGGACACCGCCGGGCGGATGATGCAACGCGATGTCTTCGCGGCCCCTGGCTATTGGAACGTGGGTCAGATCATCGACCGCTTACGCTCGGTGGAGCGTTTGCCGGAGACTTTTTATGACGTCTACGTCGTCGATCCCGGTTATAAAGTCCTTGGCATCGTGCCGCTCAGCCAATTTATCAAAGCCAAGCGCGACACAGTGGTGCAGGATCTTATCGTTCCTGACCCGATCCTGATCGATGCTGTCATGGACCAAGAAGAGGTCGCTTATCTCTTTGAGAAGTACAATCTCATCTCGGCGCCGGTGGTTGACGATTCGCATCGGCTTGTGGGGATGATCACGGTGGATGACGTGGTCGAGGTTGTCCACGAAGAGGCCGACGAAGACATGCTCGCGCTGGGCGGTGTAACGGTTGATGACAACTCCGTGAACGTCTCTGTGCGTAAGCTCGCGCGGTCGCGTTTCGTTTGGCTCTTTGTCAATCTTGGTACGGCCATTCTTGCAAGCGTGGTGATCGGATTGTTTGACGGAACGATTGAGCAGATGGTCGCGTTGGCTGTCCTGATGCCGATCGTTGCCTCCATGGGGGGCAATGCAGGGACGCAGACCATGACCGTCACAGTACGGAACCTTTCAACCCGCAGTCTGACGGCAGCCAACATGCTCCGCACCGTGGCTCGCGAAACTGCGGTCTCGGCCCTTAACGGCGTAGCGTTCGCCGTCATTCTTGGAATGGCGGCGGGGATTTGGTATCACATTTTGGTCGGTGCACCGACGGCTGAGGCAAGCGCGTTGTCGATGGTGTTGGCGGCGGCCATGATTGTCACCATGGTGTGCGCCGGGCTTGCGGGGATCTTGGTTCCCGTGGGTCTTGAACGTTTCGGTCAGGATCCTGCCGTGAGCTCCTCGGTCTTTGTCACCACGGTGACTGATGTTGTCGGCTTTTTCGCTTTTCTCGGTTTGGCCGCGATGTTCTTGGTGGGCTAGAGACTCTCAAGCGCTTCAGCAGAAACCAGCCTTCTTCAAGATCTGGTGCGCCTTGATCACCGCTTGCAGCTGCTCTTCGGCGGAGCGGTCGCCCTCATTGCTGTCTGGGTGGAAACGTTTGACGAGTTCGGCATAGCGCCTGCGAAGCTCACTCGACGCGGCATTCGGTTTCAAGTTCATGGTGCGGAAAGCTTGCAGTTGCAGCCGTGTCAGGCGCCGGCCTTCGCGGTAGACGCCATCATCCGCATTCGCATGTTCCATGCGGGTGTTGCCGCCGATCGCATCATCAACCTCATGCATGCCGTCCATGCCGGCACGCGCCGCCGCGGCCGCCCGTCCGTTTTTGGAGAACTGCCAGGTGGGACGATCGCCATAGCGCGCCTGATCCCGCATTTGTGCAGCCTGGGCGTCGGTTTTGCCGTCGAAGAAGTTCCAGTTCTTGTTGTGCTCCCGCGCGTGCTGGGTGCATAGCCAGAGATATTCATTCATCGCCTCAGGCGACTTGGCCGCGCGCACTTCTGCTGGCTTGTCGCAGCCCGGATAGTCGCAGATGCGCGCCTCGGTTTTGGCCCAGCTTTTTTTGGAATTTTTCGAGCCCTTGGTCGGCTTGATACGGATATCGAAACCGTGGCGTGGGCGATAGCTGTACGACTTGTCAGACATAATGAGATTATGGCCCCCACCGGTGTTTCGAACCAGCCTTGACTTCAACCCGGTTCGTGCGCTGACTGCACAATTTTTCTGAAAGGTTGATATGGGCAGCGTTGCTGAACAAATCGAGACGAAACTTTCCCGAGACTTGCGCCCGGAAAGCCTCGATATTGTTGATGAAAGCCATCTGCATAAAGGCCATGCGGGGGCGCCGGACGGCGGTGAGAGCCATTTTCGCGTGCGCATCGTCAGTGCGGTTTTCGAAGGCAAAAGCCGCCTTGACCGCCAACGTGCTGTGAATGCAGCCCTCCGCGACGAATTGGCCGGACCTATCCACGCACTCTCGATTCAGGCTCTGACCCCCGGTGAAGCCTGATCCAAAGCCGGCTTGCGCAGCATCGTCAGCG
>JBCCTG010000116.1:0-5472 GCA_039198735.1 Pseudomonadota bacterium
CGATCAGTTCATTTCCTCGGCTGAGCGTAAGTGGCTGCGTATGTCGGGGCTCGTGCTTTTGCTGCCCCATGGTTACGAAGGTCAGGGGCCGGAGCATTCGTCGGCGCGGCTTGAGCGTTATCTGCAGGCTTGTGCCCAGGATAATATCCAAGTCGCCAACTGCACCACGCCAGCGAATTATTTCCATATTCTCCGCCGTCAGATGAAGCGCGATTTCCGCAAACCCCTTATTTTGATGACGCCGAAAAGTCTTCTACGCCATAAGCGGGCTGTCTCGACGTTGGAGGAGATGGGGCCGGGCAGTTCCTTCCACCGGGTTCTTTGGGATGATGCTGAGTATCACCCTGGTTCGACGATCGAACTGAAGCCTGATAACGAGATCAAACGGGTCGTGATGTGCTCGGGCAAAGTTTATTATGACCTGCTTGAGGAGCGTGAAAAGCGCGGTGCGGACGATATTTATTTGCTCCGTGTGGAGCAGTTCTATCCGCTACCTGCTGGCTCGCTGATTAAAGAGCTGCGCCGTTTCCAGATGGCCGATATGGTCTGGTGCCAAGAAGAGCCCAAAAACATGGGCGGCTGGTTCTTTATGGAGCCGAACCTTGAATGGGTTCTCGGCCAGATCGAAGCCAAGCATGGCCGGGTTCGCTACGCGGGCCGTCCCGCTGCGGCGTCACCGGCCACCGGCCATACACAACAACACCGTGATGAATTGGCAGCGTTCCTTGAAGAAGCTTTGGGCTAACACCAGCGAACGCTTCGCAACGAAAAGATAGGCACAAGAACAATGGTTGAGATCCGCGTCCCCGCCCTGGGCGAAAGCGTCACCGAAGCAACGATCGGCCAGTGGCTGAAAAAAGAAGGCGACACCGTTACCGCCGATGAGCCGGTGGTGGAGTTGGAGACGGACAAAGTGTCCGTCGAAGTGCCTGCGCCTGCCGCTGGTGTTTTGTCGAAGATCACGGCGAAAGAGGGGGATACGGTCGAACTCGATGCGCTCCTCGGCGAAATTGGCGGCGATGCTGCGGCCAGCAGCAATGGATCATCAGCACCCCAATCGGAGGCGAAGGCCGCGCCCGCGCAACCTGCGGCATCAGGCGGCGGAGAGCGGGTGGAGATCACCGCGCCATCCTCCGGCGAAAGCGTGACCGAAGCTGATATTGGGGAATGGCTCGTGAAAGTCGGCGATTTCGTTAAAGCCGATGATCCTATCGTTAGTCTTGAAACGGACAAAGCTGCCGTCGATGTCCCCGCGCCGGTGAGCGGCACGCTGGTGGAGATCAAAGCTGAGGACGGAGCAACCGTATCCGTTGGCGATGTTCTCGGTGTTATGGAGGCAGGCGAGGCAGGATCTACGCCCAAGTCTACCGCTTCCACATCCTCAAAACCTGCTCAGCCATCCGCGCCAGAAGGTGCCTCAAGCGCATCGCTATCGCCTGCGCCCCGCCGAGTTGTTGAGCAGAACGGTCTCGATGCGAACACCATCGCTGGCACAGGCAAAGCCGGGCGCGTCACTAAGGGTGATGCTCTTGAAGCCTTGAACGCTATCGGTTCTGGCACCTCGGCCAAACCGGCTGAGGCGCGTCCGTCCACGCCGCGCCCCCTCGGTGAGCGTGAAGAGCGGGTAAAGATGTCTCGCCTGCGCCAGACCATCGCTCGCCGCCTCAAGGAAAGCCAAGAAACCGCCGCCCAGCTCACCACCTTCAACGATGTCGACATGACAGCGGTGATGGATGTCCGCAAACAGTACAAAGACCTTTTCGAGAAAAAGCACGGCGTCAAGCTCGGCTTCATGTCGTTCTTCCTGAAAGCGTCAATCCAAGCCCTGCGCGAGGTGCCCGAGGTCAATGCCGAGATCGATGGCCAGGACATCATCTACAAAAACCACTATGATATCGGTATTGCGGTGGGCACGGAGAAAGGTCTCGTGGTTCCTGTCCTGCGTGATGCGGAACAAAAATCCCTTGCCGATATCGAGCAAGAGATTGCTGATTTCGGTCGCCGGGCGCGGGATGGCGAGCTTAAGCTTGAAGAGATGCAAGGCGGCACTTTCACCATCACCAATGGCGGTGTCTACGGATCTTTGATGTCGACGCCGATCCTCAACATGCCGCAATCGGGCATCCTCGGTATGCACCGTATTGAGAAACGTCCGATCGTCGTGGGTGATGAGATCAAGGTGCGTCCGATGATGTATCTGGCGCTCAGCTATGATCACCGCATCGTCGATGGCAAAGGCGCGGTGACATTCCTCGTCCGGGTCAAAGAGAACCTCGAAGATCCGCAACGTTTGCTCCTCGACCTTTAAGAGCATTCGGCCTCCCACTGCACCCCATGATTGACGTCACGGGGTTAGATGAGATTATCGTCAGTCAAGAGGCACCTTCGAGGGGGTGACGTCTCTGTTGCTGCGTTTTGTTTCGATCAATTGCTTGTCCAGGGTGTTGATGCGAACACTGGAATGGCACGTGCCTTGCGGCAGTAAGGTCAAGCGGCTCACCACGATTTCGCCTTTATGACGAACGGTTCATTATCCAGTTCAGGTCAAACTTGCGGTGACACAAGCGATCTGGATGTTATGGTCTGAACAATGGGTAAGGTGTGGTGCATCGTTTTGGGGGCAGCCTGCGGCTTGGCGGGTTGCATGACCCGTGCACCGAATGCCGAAGAAGGGATCCGCGGCGGCATCACCGAAGGCGTTCTTGCGCCACTGGAGGATGTGAACGTCCGCCGTGAAGAAATTCCTGATATTCTTGACGATCTCGAAGTCTACGAAAAGCGTGTGCCCACCAGTTGCTCCGGTCTTGAAGCGGAAATCACTGAGCTTGAGCTTTATGTCGGCTCTGATCTTGATGCGATCAGCGGGCCGCGAGAGACGATGTCTCTGACCGATCGGGTGACGGATTTCGCCGACGACCAGGCCTATTCTTTCCTCTCGGACTTCACGCGGGATTTCATCCCGTTTCGCAGCATGGTGCGCCGCGCAACCGGTGCCAATGCCCATGATCGCGCGATCCGCAAAGCCTATCGCGACGGGCGCCTGCGCCGATCTTACCTCAAGGGCATTGGTTTCGCGCTCGGTTGCGATAGCCCCGCGGCCCCGCATTTCCCCGCTGCCGCATCATCGCGCCGTGAAGATGCCGAGGCGCAAGACGACGCTGTCTTCGAATATCTCGCCGTTCCGCCGGCCTGGTAACGGACCTTGCCTCCAGCGCGTGGGTCGGACACACACCGACAGCATAAGCGATGGAGGCAAGATGGCGGACAAAGTCTATTCCGATGCGAAAACTGCGTTGGAGGGTCTCACTTCTGATGGCATGACAGTGATGGCGGGCGGTTTCGGCCTGTGCGGTATCCCAGAAACGCTCATCATCGCCCTGCGCGATTCAGGTGTTCAGAACCTGACCGTCATTTCCAACAATGCCGGGGTCGATGATTGGGGTCTTGGTCTGCTCCTTCAAACCCATCAGATCAAAAAAATGGTCAGCTCTTACGTGGGCGAGAACAAGACCTTCGAAGAGCAGTATCTATCCGGAGCATTGGAGCTTGAGTTCAACCCGCAAGGCACGCTTGCCGAGCGTATTCGGGCAGGTGGTGCTGGCATCCCGGCTTTCTTCACGAAAACCGGTGTCGGAACGAAAATTGCCGAAAGCAAAGAAGAGCGCGCATTCGGCGGTGAGCGCTACATCATGGAAACCGGCCTCACCGCGGACCTGTCAATCATCCGTGCATGGAAGGGTGACAAAGAAGGCAATCTTGTTTTCCGCAAGACCGCGCGCAACTTCAACCCGATGATGGCGACGGCCGGGAAGATATGCGTTGCGGAGGTTGAGGAGCTTGTCGAGGTCGGTGATCTGGATCCGGATCATATCCATACCCCTGGTATCTATATCGACCGGATCATCCAAGCCGATCAAGAAAAGCGGATTGAGCAGCGCACCGTGAGCGCGGCGTAAGGAGAACATGGCATGACCTGGGACCGTGATCAGATGGCCGCAAAGGCGGCGAACGAATTGCAAGACGGCTTTTATGTGAACCTCGGGATCGGCATTCCGACCCTGGTGGCGAACCACATTCCCGAAGGGATGGAAGTGACGCTCCAGTCCGAGAACGGTATGCTCGGTATGGGGCCTTTCCCGACAGAGGATGCGGTGGACGCCGATCTCATCAATGCGGGTAAGCAGACGATTACCGAGCTCGACAAAACCTCTTTCTTCTCGTCGGCGGACAGTTTTGCGATGATCCGTGGGGGGCATATCGATCTTTCCATCCTCGGCGCGATGGAGGTGTCCGAGGGCGGGGACCTCGCCAATTGGATGATCCCTGGAAAGATGGTCAAAGGCATGGGTGGCGCCATGGACCTCGTTGCCGGTGTCAAACGTGTTGTGGTGCTGATGGATCACGTCAGCAAAAAAGGTGACCCGAAGCTTCTTTCTGAATGCTCACTGCCGCTCACAGGGGTGGCTTGTGTGGACCGGATCATCTCCAGCCATGCCGTCTTCGACGTGGATAAGGCTGGGAAGACGCTCAAGCTTATTGAGATGGCGGAAGGTGTGACGCTCGATCAGTTGAGGGAGAAGACGAAAGCCCGGTTCGAGGCTTAAGTCAGCCCCTCTCCCAAAGGGAGAGGTGAGGGTGCATCGTTCGTTCTTTCAGTGTGAAACCTCTCCCTCAGGGAGAGGTCGAAATCTTCGATTTCGGGAGAGGGTCAACCTCCCCCTACCAACGCGCGGCGCGCGGCAGGATGACTGCCGCGGCCAGGGAGACGAGGGCGACCGCGCCGCCATACCAGACAGCGAGGTAGGCAAGGTTCGTGAACGGACATTGTAGGCCGTAGACAAAAACCCCCCAGGTGCCGGATGCGATGCCGATCAAAAGCGCTGTCATCTGCGGTTGGGTCGTCGCTGCGCCCCGCATGAAGAAGGTCAGGGCCATGAACATGGGCAAGGCAAAGCTGATCGACGATGCGAGGCACACGATGCCCTTTTCTGGCATCAACATGGACTGCATACTGCCGCCAAAGTTTCGGTCGAGGGTGAGGACGCCAAAGCCCAATATCAAAGCGCCCACCACCATAGCGATCTTCGACTGACGCGACGTCGTTGGCTCAAACCCCCGCAAGGTGAGGGTGAAAAAAGCGAGGGCCCCGGCGCCGAGCATCAACGCCTTCGATCCCACACCGACCATATCTTTCGAGAAAACCGCAACCGCGTTATCGCCTAAGAGTGACAAAGTCCCCGCGAGTTGAATAAGGGCGATGAGGCCTAAAATCGCAATCTCACGGCTTGGACGGCGGCGCGCGACGGGCATCAGGCTTTCAGTCAAGCCATCAATCAGTGTGCTGTTCGCGTTCATGGTTTGAGAGTCACGCATTGGCTTCTTCCAACTTTTTCATCATCCGCTTCATTCCCCGGTGAATACGGACTTTTACAGAACTGAGGCTTTGCCCGGTGATCTCGGCGATCTCGTCGA
>JBCCTG010000117.1:0-5362 GCA_039198735.1 Pseudomonadota bacterium
ACGCTTGACCGCTGGCAAGAAGAAGCATGATAAGAAGCGAAAGCTTCGCCCGCGGAACGAAACTTTCGGGAAGAGCGTATTCCTCATCCGAATGAATTTTTCCGCCCACAACGCCCAAGGTATCGACATTGGGCAAGCCGGCGGCGGCAAGATTGTTGCCGTCACAGCAGCCGCCCGTGGGTTTCCAGTCAATGCCGATGCCAAGATCGCCGCCGGCGCGTTTGACGAGGTCGAAAAGCTCCGCCGTGCCACCAGCCATCGCTTTCACAGGCCTATGGAGTCCGCCGTGAAGCTCCGCATGGATCCCATCGCCAAGCTGTGCATCGCGATGCACACGGTGCATCTCCTGATCGATCCAGTCGAGGTCTTCGGTTTTGCGTGCGCGAACGTTGATCCGGACCACAGCCGTGTTGGGGACGACATTGGTGGCTACGCCCCCTTCGATCACGCCGATATTGATCGTTGCGCCATCGCGCACACCGTTCAGCTCATTGACAGCGAGCATCAAGCGCGATGCGCCCAGAATAGCGTTCTTGCCCTTGTCGAATTCTCGCCCGGCATGGGCGGCAAGGCCTTTGACGACGAAGGTGTATTGCCCCGAACCGGCGCGCGCGCCTGCAAGCGTGCCATCGGGCAGGGCGGGTTCGTAAATCATGCCGATATCGGCCTTTTGCGCCATCGATGCAAGAAGCTCCGCAGACGCATGGCTTCCGGTTTCTTCATCAGCGTTCAAGACGATGTCGATGCCGATGGCTTCGCTGAAAGGTGACCGCAGAAAAGCGCGGGCCGCTTCCAACATGACGCAAATACCGCCCTTCATGTCGGCAACGCCGGGTCCGTGAAGGCTGCCATCCTGGCGGATAACAGGGTTTTGGAAATGCGACGTTTTCGGAAAGACCGTATCCAGATGGCCGGTCATCAAAATACGCCGGTTGGCAGCACGGTTGGCGCGGAAGACGCAAGCCTCCCCGCGCGTGATATCAATGACATGGCCTTTGGTGTCGACTTCTGTCATTGGCGTGGGCGGCACGCGCTCGGCCTCGAACCCTGCTTCGGTGAAGGCTTCCGTCACCTCATTGGCCATCATGGCCAACCCACCCAAATTGGTGGTGCCTGAATTGATTGCGGACCATGCGAGGGTCCGCTCAGTCATAGATGTCTTAAGTCCACTGAGCTGCCCGAGGACATTGGCAAAATTATCAGTAAGCATGACCTTATTCTAGCGCCGCGCGTAGCCATGGGTCAAAGGCCGCTCACACCGCGCTTGAAAGCAAATTTTCAGCCGGTGCGTAAGGGAGGTCGAGATCATCAGCGATGGCTTGGTAGGTGATCTTGCCATGCCTGACATTCAACCCATTAAGGAGATGGCGATCCCGCCGCATAGCCTCGATCGCGCCGTTTTGAGCGATGTTCAATGTGTGGGGCAATGTTGCGTTGTTAAGCGCGAATGTGGAGGTGCGCGGAACCGCGCCCGGCATATTGGCGACGCAGTAGTGCACGATCCCGTCGACCTCATAAATCGGGTCGTCATGGCTCGTCGGGCGGGAGGTTTCGAAACATCCGCCCTGGTCGATCGCGATGTCGACGAGGACGGCACCGGGTCGCATGTCCTTCAGCATATCTTTGGTGACCAGCTTAGGAGCCGTAGCACCAGGGACCAGAACCGCGCCGATCACGAGGTCGGCTTGCACGATCGCTTCTTGTACAGCGGTGGGTGTGGAGAAGACCGTCTGAACCTGGTTTTTGAAGAGCGCATCAAGTTCATCAAGTCTCGGCAGTGAGCGGTCAAAAAGCATGACGTCTGCATGCAGACCAACAGCCATTTGCGCAGCATTGAACCCTGACACACCGCCGCCCAGAATAACGACATTGGCAGACGAAACACCGGGCACACCGCCTAGAAGAACGCCGCGCCCACCTTGGGATTTTTCAAGGGCCCAGGCACCGACCTGGACGGACATCCGCCCCGCAACCTCCGACATCGGACGAAGCAGTGGCAGGCCCCGATCACCGGTTACCGTTTCATAGGAAATTGCCGTAACGCCTGATCGCATCAGCGCCTCGGCCTGGGGTTTGTCCGCGGCAAGATGCAGATAGGTGAAGAGCGTTTGATCCTTGTGCAGCATAGCACATTCAGGCAGCTGCGGTTCTTTCACCTTCACCACGAGGTCGGCATCAAAAGCGGCAGCGGCGGTGTCAACGATGGTCGCGCCTGCGGCTTAGTAATCCTCATTGGTCAGATCGATGCCAGCGCCTGCATTTGTCTCCACCACCACCTCATGACCAAGGCGCGTCGCCTCGCGCACACTGGCCGGGATCATGCCAACGCGGAACTCACGTTTTTTGATTTCCTTGGGAACGCCGATTTTCATGGTTTTTTCTCCGGGTGCCACGCTCTTGTCCCTTTAAGGCAGAAATCGGCGGCGTCAGCCCAATTTCGAAGCTGTGTGCATTTTTTCGCACCCGCCAGGGAACCTTCTCACTTGAACAGCGTTTGTAAGGTGTTGCCTTCGTAACAAAAGATGCTCGGAGATCAGTCATGGTGCAGGATTCAAAGAGCAGGGACAGTGTTCGCGATACCATTCGTCAAGCGATGGCAGCCCCTATCCTGTCGATCGAACGGGAGAAGGAACTTACCAAAGCCTGGTGCTCTAAGGGTGATGAGAAAGCGCTCGATGAGTTGACCCGCGCGCATATGCGTATGGCTGTCTCTACAGCGATCAAATTCCGCGGATATGGCTTGCCTTTGGCCGATCTCATCCAAGAAGGTGCGATCGGTCTCCTCGAAGCGGCAAAACGCTTTGAATGTGACCGAGACGTGCGTTTTTGCACCTATGCGGGATGGTGGATCCGCGCATCGATGCAGGACTATGTGCTGCGCAATTGGTCGATCGTGCGGATCGGGTCGAAATCCGCCCATAAGACGATTTTCTTCAATCTTTCCCGCATTCGCTCCATGATCGAAAATGCGGATGGGCCACCCCAGAAAGCACGGGTCGACGTGGCCAAAAAGTTCAATGTGAGTGGTGACGACATCGCGTTTATGACGGCCCGCATGGGCGGCCGCGATACATCTCTCAATGCAACGTTCACGGACGAAGGTGACACCGAGCGTCAGGATATGATCCCGGATGACCGTGCCCTTCCCGATGAGGTCGCCGAAAGCGAGATCGATCTTGAAAAACGCCGCAGATGGCTCAGCAAAGCCATGACATCCTTATCGGATCGCGAGCGACTGATCATCGATGAACGCTTCTTCGGCGATAAGCGGGTGACGCTTTCCCAGCTTGGCATCAATCTTGGTTTGTCCAAGGAACGTGTCCGCCAGATCGAGAAGCAAGCGATCGGGAAACTGCGCATTTCGCTTGGCAAAAACCAAATGACTCTCAATGCTTTGAGAGTTGGAGCGTGACTGTTGCACAGTTACAACAAAACCGGCAAGTTTGCTGCAGCACGACGCTTAGGACTTGGCTAACGTAGACTTCCGTCGCAGGCCACAATTTGATTAAACCCAACCCGGCAATTATGGCGGTGTGAGGGATCTCTGGAGGGTACAAACATGCATAAGACATTCGGACTTTTGGTTGCTGTGAGCGCCGCTGCGCTGGGTGTGGCGTCGGCCCAGGATAAAGAGGGCTTTTACGGCGAAATCGGTGCTGGTTTTTCGGCCGATTGGGGTGAGCGCGATTTTGAAAGCGAAGGCGTGGTTGTCCCGCAGGCTTTCGACAGCTCCCTCGAGCTTGACGACGGGATCGCAATCTACGGCGCTCTGGGTCGTTATTTCCCAAATGGCCTGCGCAGTGAGTTCGAATTGTCCTACCGTGTGCAGGATGTTGAGAGCCTGCCCGGTGACGGCACTTTCGGTGGTTTCCCGTCGCAAGGCGATCTTGGCGATGTCAATGTCCTCACCGGTATGATCAATGTGATCAAAGACTTCCAGCTGGCTGAGCGGGTGACGCCTTACCTTGGCGCTGGTGTTGGTTTTGCGCGTATCGCTTTGGATGTGAGCAATGTTTCTGACCAGAATGCTGCGACTTCCGGTGCTGATTTCGGCGCTGGCTACAACATCGTCCTCGACGACGATGATTACGTCACGGCTGTTCAAGGTCTCGCCGGTGTGAGCTTTGCCTTGCAAGACAACGTCTCGCTCGACATTGGATACCGCTATCTGCAGACGGGTGAATATGACCTCGACGGCACCATCAACGCCGAAGCGGGTTCAGTGAGCGGTGAGTACCTGGTGCATGAGTTCACCGGCGGTTTGCGCATCGACTTCGGCACCAAAGCAGTCGCCCCTGTTCAGGAACCACAGCCGCGCACCCGGACGTGCGCCGATGGCACCATCGTTTCAGCCGGTGCGCCTTGCCCGATTGCCCTCGATGAAGGCCTCACACCGCAAGAACTCGCGCTGGTCGTTTATTTTGAATACGACTCCGCGACACTTACAGAGAAAGCGCGTCAAGCCATCGCTCGCCGTGCCCGCCAGGCCGAAGAGGTCGATCTCATCCAGGTGATCGTGATCGGCAACACTGACACCGCTGGTGATGCTGGCTACAACCAACGTCTCTCCCAACGTCGCGGTGCTGTGGTGCGCAATGCACTCACCTCCTACGGTGTTGATGGTCAGAAGATCCAAGTGCGCGCGCTTGGTGAGACAAGCCCGGCCAAACCCACCGCTGATGGCGTTCAAGAACCGCTCAACCGTCGTACGGAAGTTGAATTCCAGTTCTAAGATTTCTGCAAATGACGAACTTCGAGAAAGGGCTGGCCATTGTGTCAGCCCTTTTTCTTAGGCTCCGTAGACGTAGAGCGCCTCGCCATGGTTGCGCAGCCAACTGCTTTCCTTCTCATACCCAGGGCAGAGATCCTCGACGATGGCCCAAAACCGAGGTCCATGGTTCATCTCCAATCGGTGTGCAGCCTCATGGGCCACCACATAAGAAAGGACGCGGGGCGGGGCAAAAGCGAGGCGCCAGTTGAAGGTGGTGCGCCCATCAACGGCGCAACTGCCCCAGCGGCGGCGCATCTTGCGGATTGTCACCTCAGCCTCAGGGACGCCCAAGGTTTGCCAGCACCGATGAACCTGCACTATCACTTCTTGAAGAACGGCATTCCTCACGGTTTTTTCCACCTGCATGGCAATCTTGCCAGGGTCCTGGGCCGCAACGGCCAGGGCACTGGGGAGGAGCGCTGTCTTCCCTGTTTCGCTGGCGATCACCTCGCGAACACGTCCAAGCACAGGCAATGCGGCTCCCATGGCAAAGGGGACAAGCTCCGGTATCTCGGCCATGCGAGCTTCCACAAACCCGGTTTGGCTCGCAAGCCAGTCTTCCGCATCGGCGGCCCGTGCTCTTGTGGGAAT
>JBCCTG010000118.1:0-5344 GCA_039198735.1 Pseudomonadota bacterium
ATCACGCAGTTCGCGGGCCAGGCCCGCCACATCGACGATTTCCCGGTCGTGGTCTTGCGCATCACGAACAAAGGCAAGGTAGGCGGGCCTGGCCCGCGAACTGCGTGATGACGCATCGCGCCTAGGCCAGGATCTCAAGCTTGATATCGAGCGGGAGTTGTTCGTGCACGCCAATCGTATGGGTTTGAAACGTGCCCTGAGCAATTTGATCGGCAATGCCTTCATGCATGGTGAGCATGTGCGCCTCTCCGGTCTGCGCACCAACCAGAGCGTGCACCTTGCGGTGGAGGATGACGGCCCTGGGATTGCCAAGGAGGATCGTGAACGCGCGCTTCAGCCATTTGAACGCCTCGACCCGGCGCGCAATCAGAGCGGGACGGGGCTGGGGCTTTCTGTGGTCAACGATATCGTCAAACGCCATGGCGGCAGTCTAGAACTTCTGGATGCGGAGCTTGGCGGTTTAAAGGCCTTGATCCGCCTCCCCGGTTGAACGCTTGGGTGTGCGGCCACGGAAGGCTTCGATATGGCCGCTCTCGGTCAACACATAGAGCGTCTCATCCACCACCACCGGCGGCACGGTTGAGCCATCTTTGAGATTGTAATCTTGCGTCATCTCACCATTCTCCGGTGACACAGCGATCAGATCGCCGGTTGTCGAGGTGAGGTAAAGCTGTCCCCCCGCCAAAACCGGCCCGGCCCAGACAATGCGGTTGGTGCGTTTCTTTTCGTTCTTATAAAGAGGAAGTTGATTGGTCCAGCGCACCCGTCCGTCAATGAAATTGACCGCAGTGAGAAGGTTTCGGTTGGAGACAACGAACAGCGTGTCGTCGGCAATCCAAGGCGTGTGGTAGCCGCCCACAGGCTGTTCCCAAGCGACTTGCCCCGTGCGGGCGTCAATCCCTGTCATCTGCCCCGATTGGGTCACCGCGAAAACCGCGCCGCGATCCACCACGGGGCTCCCCGCCACGTCGCCCAAGCTGGAAAGCGCATTGAGCCGCGAGGTGCGCGAGATGGTGGCCTGCCATTGAATACGTCCGGTGGAGGCGTTGAGCGAGGCAACCTCGCCGGAGGAAAACGGAACGATCACACTGTCATCATCGATCGCCGGCGCGGCGCTGGCGAGGTAGCGCGCCTTCTCTTCGAAACTTTCATAGGTCCAGACGGTCCTGCCGGTTTCCTGGCTTAAGGCAATCACCTCATTGCTGATCGTCACGGCAATGACCAACCCGTTACCAACGGCTGGTGGGTTGCGCAAAGGCCCTGGGGCTTCGGTCTGCCAGAGAAGCTCCCCCGTTTCTGGGTCGAGGGCTGCGACGAAACCGAAACCGCTGGTGATGAAAAGCCGGCCCCCCTCCACAGCCGCGCCGCCGCCAAAACCGAGATTGGCAGGGTTGACGCGAGCGAAAATATTGTAGCGCCGAACCTTCGGATCACGGACATTCGGTGTCAGGACGGTTTTCCAAATTCGCTTGCCCGAATCTGCATCGAAAGCCTGAATCTGGGCGACGGCATCCACCATGAAGATGCGGCCATCGCTGACCACCGGTTGGGACGTGATCGGTGCATCACCGGCTTTGCCGCTGGCTGCATGAATGCGCCAAGCGCGGCGGAGGGTTTGCGGGGCGGCCACATGCTGCAAGGCGTGGGTCGCCGTGCCGCCCGCCTGTGCCCAGGATGTGTTGCGTAAGGGCGCGGGAAGCTGAAGAGGCTCGGCCGCGAGCGCTTCATCGACAATCACCTGCTGATCGGCGGACAGCACGGTTTCAGTGTCGGCAAGCTCAACGGCGTTCTTTTTTTCAGAGCTTGAGCACGCCGCAGCCAAGAAACCGATCAGGGCAAGGAGGGTAAAACGAAAAGAGCCTCGGATCATTGGGACGAACCCTCTGCCTGCGGCTCTTGTTCTGAATCTTGAGCCGTATCCGATGCTGCAGGACTTGATGTGTTCGCAAGGTCGTCCCCATCATCTGCAACCGGGCTGTCCGGCAAGGCCGCAATCGGCGGCTCCGGCAGGACATCTTGCCCCGCAGGTGGACCCACGGGAATGCCCGCATCCTGAAGATCCGCACCAAACTGATTGATAAAGCTTTCGGCATCAGCCGCGGCGTCAGAAGGTTCCAACACACTGCCACGAACCGCAGCGTCCGCCAAAGCTGCGAAGGAGTGCGCCCGCGTTTTCAGGCCGGACTGATCAGGAAGCGACATGGCCAAAGCTTCAAAACCGGCTTTCGCGGCAGCATACTGGCCTTGCGCCAATGCAGCACCGGCGGAGATTTCTTCCGCATGGGGACGGAAAGCCTCGGTCTCGACGCCTGATGCAAGGCTCGCAGCCAAGGAAGCGTCGCTGTCAAAAGCCACGTAAGCCGCCCGCAGCCGGGCAAAATCACGCATTGGTGCGGAAAGCGCCTTGTCGTCGTAAATCGCAGCATAAAGATCGAGAGCGGCGGCACGCTCACCCCGCTCAGCCAATTGCGCAGCAGCGCGCAAGGACGCCAAAACACCGAACCCGCCGGTTTCAGCACCAGCAAAACCTGTGAGAACCTCCGGCGTGACAACATCTGTCGCTGTGAAGCTGAGATCGGCATAGGCTTTGGCCGCTTCGGTGGCCGCCGCATCACGCTGACCCGTGATGATTTGGTACCCCGCCACCAATGTCAGCACCAGCGCAGCGCCAATGCCCGCGGGGACACGGTACTTGCGTAAGCGTTCAAAAGTTTGATCACGGGCGAGATCGTCATCGACCTCCCGCAGGAGGACGTCTTCTTCAGAAGCCACAAGGCGCTCCTTAGCTCGCTTTGCCAACAAAAATGGCAGGGGCAGCAGGACTCGAACCCGCGACCCTCGGTTTTGGAGACCGATGCTCTACCAACTGAGCTATACCCCTAGGCCGTCTTGCGCCTTTAGGGCTCCCCGCTTCGGGAAGCAACCAAAGCCGATGCCTCTTACATAGGCTCAAGGCCATAAAAGAACTCTTCCCGAACGATTTTGCCGTCTTTCACATGGTAAAGACCGACTTCCTGCATATCCATCACGTTGCCTGAGGCTTTCTCTTTGGCTTTCAGGGTGAAATAGACCGCGAAAACATCGGGCGCGTTGAAGAACGGACCCTCCACCGAGCCCTCGATCACCTCCATCGCGCTTTCCCACCAGTCATGCTTGCCCTCGATGGCGGCAAGCCCGTGCTTCTCCCTGTCCTCACCCGGAGGCGCCATGGCCTCCACCGAGACAGCATCCTCGGCGTAGAAAATCTTCAAACCCTCGCGTTCTTGACCTTCACGGCAATGGGCCACGAAATCCTTGGCAAGTTGTTGGAATTCTGGGCTGGGCATAGCGATGTTCCCTTTTTGTTTACGCGGCGGCTTGCCACACTTTCGCGTGTCGCACCAGCGAAATCTTCAGTTCTTGGCCAGCAAGATGCGGCGCGCCTCATTGACTTTCGCGGCCAGGTAATCGGACCCGCCCTGGTCAGGATGGGCGCGGAGGATCATGCGTTTATGGGCGGCATGGATGGCGTCCTTGCTCGGCTCACCTTCAAGCCCGAGGACAGCAAGCGCCTCGGTGCGTTCCATTTGAGGGGCACGGGAACGCGGCGGCGGTGAGCGATCGCCCAGATCCTTAAAATCACCCCGGCGCGCAACCTCCCGCATCACCGTGTTGCCCGCCAGCAACGCGCCGAAAAGGAGCGCCAAAAGCGCCAGGGGTGAAAGCCGCAAGCTCAACAAAAACGCCATCACCACAAGGGTCGTCACGCCGATCACAATCAGGCGTTGTCGGGCAGCATTGGTGAGGTCGAGACGACCCACCAGCACCTGGAGAATGATCGCGGCGATCGCGAAAGCAGCAAGAACCATAAAAGCCGCTTAGGCGGCGGCGCGGCTCTCCGCCAGGGCATCTGTGCCTTCGAGTTGCCGGACCACGGCAGGCTCCACACCGGTACCCGTGGGCAAGCGCAGCGCTGAGACGAAGCTGCGCAACTCCTGCCGTGCTGCGATGTGGGACATGGAGGACAATTTCCGCGGGCTGCCCTTCGTACCAAGATCAAGAAGGGTCATGCCGTAAGAGAAAAGCTCCCGGTAGATCACCCGCTCACCAAAACCGCGGAGCTGACGGAACTGCACGCGCTTGGACAGATCAGCAAGCTTAATCGCCATAGCCGCTTTGTTTTTGGCATTGGTGGCCTGCAAGCGGTTGCGCATCACCACCCAGTCGATCCCGCCAAGAACGCCGGATTTTGCCCGCATCTGCCGCGCCCGCCATACGGTTTCGGAGTAAAGACTTGGGCCCTTGATCGTACCCGATGCAGGATCCACCCGCGCCAAGAGGTCGAAATCCACGAAACTATCGTTCAGCGGGGTGACAATCGTGTCGGCATAGCAATGCGCCGTGCGTGAGAGATACGTATCCGCACCCGGACTGTCGACGATCAGAAAATCACAGTCAGCAAAGGCTGCCAATGTGCGGCGCAGACGATCATCGTCGTCCTGCTCGCAAGCCTTGCGGCTGTCATGTTCGGAGCTTTGAAGAGGCAGGAACTTCGGCATGGGCAGCTCATCAGCCGTCAAACCTTGCGCAACGCCCCATTGCGCGCGGTTTTCGAGATAACGTCCGAGGCTCATCTGGCGCACATCGAGATCCAGGACGCCTACGGAGCGACCTGAACGCAAAAGCGCCACGACCAAATGCATGGCAACGGTGGTTTTGCCCGAGCCGCCCTTTTCGTTGCCGATCACGATAACGTGGGTATCCGTTACGTTGTTCATCAGTCCCACTCCTCATGGGGAAGAAGCACGCCCGCGGTGTTGGCGAGCGCACAATAAGCGCCATCGGCTTGAAGATCCTGGCACAGACGTTCTGCATCTTGAATATCCAAGACGGGTCCAGCGAGAAGGCGCACATAACGGCCCTTGGGGCCAAGGTCCACCTCACGCACGATCGGCGCGTAGTCATTGAGAATTTTCGCATACTGACGAGCAAGAATGGCCCAGCCCGCCTCCGCATCAGCGCGGCGATGATAGGAAGCCAGATGCACCGAGACCGATGGCTGGTTCGCCTGGGGCTCGCGGGTTGATGCTGCGTAAGGGGCGACAGGTTCATCAGCCAGCGGCGCGATGTCCGCCACCTCAATCGGACGGCGGCTCAGCCGTGTGGGTTCGAACTGCCCAGGACCGGCCAGTTGCGCTGCAGCCTCACCAGTGATTAGGAGCACACTGGCTAGGGCGGCGATGGCCTTCGTTCCGATGCTGATCACAGGCTTTTTCATGGGCTTTAACGTTTACCAATTGGGTTGACGAAAAGTTACCGCCCTCAGACCCCTGTTCGCCCTTGGGTGAAACACATTCTTTGAAGG
>JBCCTG010000119.1:0-5261 GCA_039198735.1 Pseudomonadota bacterium
CACCGCCGCAGGAGGGGTTTCGGACGCTTTACAACCGCTATTCCGATGCGGTGATCCCGCGCCTTGGTGATCTTGTGGCTGGTGACCGCGAGAGTTACCAATACCTTGTGGACTCCATCCGTCGTTTCCCTGCGCCCGATGCCTTGGCGGGGGAGATCCAAGCGGCCGGTTTCTCCCGCGTGGGCTATGAACGCTTCACAGGGGGCATCGCGGTTCTTCATCAGGCGGCGAAGATTTGAGCCTATGCTGACGGCTTTCACCGATTTTTTACGGCTTATAAAGATCGCCTGGGTGCTGGCGCGTCATGATGCGCTGATCCCCCATGAGTTCGCGCCCATGGTGCCAGGGTCCGTACGCCTCGTCGGTAAAATCATGCGCCTTGGCACACGGACGAAAGGCCAAAGGCCTGGTGAGCGTCTGGCCAAAGCCTTGGCGGGTCTCGGCCCGGCTTATGTCAAATTTGGACAGGTGCTGGCCACCCGCCCCGATGTGGTTGGCCGTCAGATGGCGGACGACCTCCGCGCGCTTCAGGATAGGATGGCGCCCTTTCCCACCGATATGGCTAAGGCCGAGATCGAGCGCAGCCTCGGGCAACCTGCGGAAGCTCTCTTCTCTCAGTTTTCCGATGCTGTTGCCGCAGCTTCCATTGCACAGGTGCACAAGGCGGAAACCCATGATGGCCGCATGGTGGCTGTCAAAGTTCTCCGCCCAGGGATCGAACAGAAAACCCGCAAAGAGTTCCGCGTGCTGCTTCTTGGCGCGAAGATGGCCCAGGGCCTCGTCCCCTCGGCGCGGCGGCTGGAGCCCGTGAAGTTCATCAAGACATTGACGGAAGCCTCCGCCCTTGAGCTTGATTTGCGGATCGAGGCGGGCAGCGCCTCGGAGCTGCGCGAGAACCTTGCATCGTTTGAGGACATCGTCGTTCCGCAGGTGGATTGGCAGCATTCCTCACGGCGGGTTTTGACCCTTGAATGGATCAGCGGCACACCCCTTTCCGATATCAATGCTGTGGCAGCAGCCGGTCACAACCGTCCGTACCTTGCCGTTTTGGTGATGCGCAGTTTCCTCACCCAGGCCTTGGAATATGGCTTTTTCCATGCCGATATGCACCAGGGCAATCTCTTCGTCGACGAGAACGGGCGCCTGGTCCTTATCGACTTTGGCATTATGGGCCGTCTTGACGAGATGGCGCGGCGGGTCTTCGCGGAGATCATTTTGGGCTTTATCCGGAGGGATTACCGCGCCGCGGCGAAAGCGCATTTCGATGCGGGCTATGTGCCGCCGCATTTCAATGTGGAGGCCTTTGCTACAGCTTTGCGCGCGGTGGGTGAGCCGATCTTCAATAAGCGTGCTGACGAACTTGATATGTCCCGTGTCATGCAGCAGCTGTTTGATGTTACGGATGTCTTCGATATGCATTTGCGGCCTGAGCTGGTGCTCCTGCAACGGACGATGGTGGTCGTGGAAGGCGTTGCCCGCATTTTGGACCCCAAAATCGACCTCTGGAGCACGGCGGAGCCGGTGGTGCGATCCTATCTTGAGCGCGAGGTGGGCCTTAAAGCCTTCGCACGCAAAGCTAAGGCCAATGCCGAAGCCGCGGTGTCATTGATCGACGCGTTCCCAGAATTTGCTCAGGCTGCGGAGGCTATGGCCGGGCAGCTCAGCAATGGCGGCCTCAAACTCTCCGATGACACCATCACCCGTCTGGCGCGGGCCCTTAAAGGCAAGTCGCTTCATGACGATCAGCCAGGTGAGGCCGGGAACAGCTAATCCTCAAAAATGGCGGCGAAGGCCGACTTCGATCGTCGTTTGATTGACGTCGAAATCCAGCTTGGAAGACAAAAGGTTTTTATCCGTCCGCATATCGATCTCGGCGGTGTCGCGCACCCGGAAACCCGTATGCAGCACTGTCCGCGGATTAAGGTCGGCGGCGATGCCGAACATCAATTGATAGCCAAGCACCGTATCCTGATCACTCACCACGGTTAAGGATGAGGGGGTGTAATCGACATTCACCAAGGTCACGCCGCCGCCAAGTCCGATATAGGGCCGGACATCCTTCGCGGGCACCTCAATGTCCCAATAGAAATTGACCATCAAGGAATAGGTCGAAAGCTGACCATCACCATCGCCAAAAACTTGGGACACATTTCGCTCCGTGGGCGTCTCAGCACCTGTCAAGACAGCTGCGTCGGCGAGGGAGAGGCTCAAACCCCCTACATTCAGATCCTCATGGCGGTCCACGGATGATTTCGTCCAGCTCAATTCCAACTCACTGCGGAAAGGGCCGTAGATGCTTTGCTTACCGAGCGCGAGCACACCGAAATACCCAGGCTCGAACTGGGTCGTGAACTCCGCCACGGTTTGGGGCGGAAAAACCACGTCCGAAGGCACCAAGATGCCGTTGCCGGTGATAAACTCCTCCGTTAACCGAGCGGTGTTGCCAGTCTCCCAGGTGAAGGTGCCGCCAAAAGCGCCCATCACATAAGCATTGTTGGTCTCTGCCTGCGCGGCAGAAATAGGGGCTGCGCAAAGAAGAAGCGCCGAAGCTGCCGCAACGGCGAGAAGCGGTGTCGTCATGGTTTGATCCTTCTTCATCGTGAGCACCCCTCGTACCCGCCCGCCAAGCGCTAGCCACAAAAGGCTGAGATTTCGGTCCTCCACCCGTGGGTGCAGCGTCATTCAATTGTGGCTTGGTCTTTTTGAGATACAAGCGAAAACCCTTGCGGAAGCCAAGGGTTGGTTCCTGAGCGCTGCTCAGACTATAAGCGGGTTCTCACAACCACGGAAAGTCATCGTCTTTGACCGCTCTTCAAGTCTCTCACAGACGCCGCGTCCTTCTCATCGTCGGCGGCGGCATTGCCGCTTATAAGGCGCTCGAACTGGCGCGGGAGCTGACCAAGCGCGGTGTTGCGGTGACGTCCGTCCTCACCTCAGGCGGGGCGGAGTTCATCACGCCGCTGTCTTTGTCGGGGCTGACGGGGGAGCGTTGTTATACCGAGCTTTTCAACCTCACCGATGAGGTGGAGATGGGGCATATCGAGCTCAGCCGTGCTGCTGATATGATCATTGTGGCCCCTGCGACGGCCAACCTTCTGGCGAAAGCCGCACATGGGATTGCCGATGACCTGGCCGCCACAGTCCTTCTGGCAACGGACAAGCCCGTGCTTTACGCGCCAGCGATGAATGTGCGGATGTGGGAGCATGCCGCCACCCAGCGGAATATCGCCACATTGCGAGCCGATGGCGCCCATATGGTGGGTCCAGGATCCGGCGCCATGGCGTGCGGTGAATATGGCGAGGGGCGGCTTGCCGAACCTGTGGACATCGCAGGCGCAGCCGAGCTGTTGCTGCCTGCCCCTCAAGGCCCCCTTAATGGGTGCAAGGTGCTGATCACGGCGGGACCGACTTACGAACCTGTCGATCCTGTCCGCTTTGTCGGCAATCGCTCATCCGGTAAGCAGGGCTTTGCGATCGCCAGTGCCTGCCGACGCGCAGGGGCTGATGTGACCATCATTTCAGGCCCGGTGCATATCCCTGCGCCTTATGGGTGCAAGGTCATCCCCGTACGGACGGCAAGGGAGATGATGGCGGCCACTGAAGATGCTTTGCCCGCCGATGTGTTCATCGCCTGCGCGGCTGTCGCGGATTACCGTCCCGCCCATGAAACCGTGCACAAGGTCAAGAAGGAACGCGGCGGGCTCACCGCTATCGATCTTGTGGAGAACCCGGATATTCTGGCCACGGTTGCGCAATTGGAGCTTGGGCGGCCTCGGCTCGTCATCGGGTTTGCGGCCGAGACCGATGATGTCATCGGTCATGCCGAGGCCAAAAGGTTGCGCAAGAAGTGCGACTGGATCGTGGCCAATGACGTCTCGCCAGGGACGGATGTGATGGGCGGCGATACCAACACCGTCACCATCATCAGTGACGACGGCGAAGAGACCCTCTCCACCATGCCCAAAGATCAGCTGGGTGATGTTCTCGCCGACAAGGTGGCCATGGCTCTAAGGCCGTAAGATACCTAGAGCCAACGCCATTGAAAGTTTAACCTCTCCCTTGGAAGAGATGCTCACTTTTAGAGCCGCTCACTGTCATAGCCGCGGTCGCTCAGTTTGCTTTGGACGGAGTGCTCGCCCACCAGGTGACCGGCGCCCACGGCCACGACGAACGTGCCGGGCTCATCGGTCATCAGACGATCAAGCTGCTGCGACCAATCAAGATTGCGATCGGTGAGGAGGCGCTGCCGCATTTGCGGATAGCTTTTCATGGCGCCATTGACCAAAAACTCCATGCGTTCCTCATCGCCTTGATACCAGGCGGCCATGAGGTCGGAGAAATAGGCTTCGCCCTCTTCCAAAGTGTCGAGAAGGTCGAGAAAATGCGCAGCATCCCTGGTGTCATCGCCTTGCGCCAGGATACCGATCTGTTGCGCTGCGGTTTCGAGGTAGCGAAGCTCCGTACCCTGTTCGATCATCTCGCGGGAGATGACGATTTCCGCGCCATAAGCGGGGTCGCCGCCCGCCTCGATCATCGCCAGAACGGAGACTTGCATGGCTGCAAACCAGGGGCGGTACTCGTCGAGCTGACCGAGGTTCATGCTGATGCCTTCGAGCACCGCGTTGATGCGGGTTTTTTGGGTGGCGTCATAATAGGTCGAAAGCTTGAAAGAATCGGGATTGGGGGCCGTTTGTTTGACAACGACGCCCATGGCGCGCTGCGCTTCTCGGCTTAAGACATCCGCTTCCAGATAGACCGCATCCGCAATATCGAAGGCCGCCATGATTTGCGGCGTTTGCCAGCGCACGCCCGGCTGCATGAGGTGGACCGTGCCCACGAGATAAACCGTGGTGTCTTCGTCGCCGACTTTCCACATGGCCACCTGGCTCTGCCCTTGGGTGGCCTCGGCCAAGGTTTGCGGGCGTCCTGGCCCACCGATGGGAACGACATCGTTCGCTATGGCCTGCTTTTCGCTTCCTTGTGTTGGCTCTTCGCTTCCGCAGGCTGCCAAAGCCAAAGCTGCGGCGAACGCCGCTTTCCCCATCCCTCGAAACATACCTGAATTGCCCCTTATGCCATCCCTTTTGGATCTGCTGTCCTAGCAGCAAGTTCTAACGCCTGGTTACAGGGAGGACAGAGAGTTCGATTGGAGAGACGTTTGAGGGGGCAAGGAAAGCTTCTATCATGGTCTGAAAGGCAGTCCAGACAACAAAAACGCTCAAAATACAGAAGACGCTTATATTTCTTACAAGCGGAGAAAA
>JBCCTG010000120.1:0-5231 GCA_039198735.1 Pseudomonadota bacterium
GACCGGCAGGGGCGATCGCCAAGAATTGGACCGTGGGTTACACGGCGCTGACCACGGCCGTGGTGCTGGCGATCGCGCTTATCGGTGTCTTCCTCACCTGAGGCCATGACAGGGCCTCCGCGTTCTGCTAGCGAGCCCCGCTATGCTGAAACTTGCGATCATCGGCCGGCCCAATGTCGGAAAATCCACCCTGTTCAACCGTTTGGCAGGACGGAAGCTGGCTATCGTCGATGATCAGCCGGGGGTGACGCGCGACCGGCGCGATCTCGATATTGCGTTTGGCGATTTCGAGGTGCGCCTGATGGATACCGCAGGACTTGAGGACGCTATGGACGGCTCCCTCCAGGCTCGCATGCGCGAGGGCACGGAGCGCGCGGTGGCGGAGGCGGATGTCGCCTTCTTTTTGGTTGATGCCCGTTCAGGCCTGACGGCTCAGGACCGCAACCTCGCCGATATCTTGCGCGAGGCCCCAACGCCGGTGGTGCTCGTCGCCAACAAAACCGAGGGCCGCGGCGAGGAGGGAGCTTATGAGGCCTATGAGCTTGGCCTCGGTGACCCTGTGGCGATCTCGGCCGAACATGGTGAGGGGATGTCGGATCTCTACCGCGCCCTTGCCGATGCAGTGGCTGACAACGGTATTGATCCGGATAAAGATCCTGAGGAAGAGGGGGCGTTCAAACCCCTCCGTGTGGCGATTGTCGGACGACCCAATGCTGGTAAGTCAACACTGATCAACAAGCTTCTTGCTGAAGAACGTATGCTGACAGGCCCCGAGGCAGGGATCACCCGCGATTCCATCTCCGTCGATTGGACCTGGAATGATGGCGAGCGGGAATGGCCTGTCAGTCTCTGGGACACCGCTGGCATGCGCAAAAAGGCCAAGGTGCAGGCGAAGCTGGAAAAGCTTTCCGTGGGCGATACATTGCGTGCTGTTCGCTTCTCCGAAGTCGCTGTTCTGGTCATCGATGCGACCACGCCGTTTGAGAAGCAGGATCTCCAAATTGCGGATTTCATCTCACAAGAGGGCCGGGCCGCCGTGATCGCCGTCAACAAATGGGACCTGGTCGAGGATACTGACCTTGCGGCAAAGGAGCTGCGTCTTGATGCCTTACGAGCCATGCCGCAATTTGGCGGGGTGCGCGTGGTGTTCCTCTCGGCTCTCACCGGGCGGCATACGGATAAATTGATGCCAATGATCAAGGATGCCTATGTGGACTGGAACGCCAAGGTGAAAACTTCGGACCTCAACCACTGGCTCGAGGGCGTCACGGCCCACCACCCGCCGCCAGCGGTTGCTGGCCGCCGCATCAAAATGCGGTATGCGGCACAAATCAAAAGCCGGCCGCCGACCTTTGTGATCAAATGCCAACGCGCAGCCGATGTGCCAGAGACCTATCGGCGGTATTTGGTGAACTCTATCCGCGAATCTTTCGAACTCAAAGGCACGCCAGTGCGCCTGATGCTCAAAAGTGGTGAGAACCCCTACGCAGGCCGAGCCAAGAAGAAGCATTAGAGCGTTTTCAGCCAAAGTGGAGCCGGTTTTGGCGGTTCGAAAACGCGACAGTCAAAAACCTAGAGCTGTTACAGTGGCTCGGAGATCACTGAAACAGCTCTAGTTCTTCTTCAGCGCTTGCCGCAACTTGACCATGGCACACAACTTCACTTTGTGTATGTCTTATATCAGAGGTGAGCACCACGGTCTTTGCCGTGGTGAGTATTTAGAAAAGCAACACGGGCTACCGTTTCAGCTCCCTAATCGCACGCTCAAGCCCCTCTAGCGTCAACGGAAACATCCGCCCGTCGAAAAGCTGCTCGGTCAAATCAATCGAGGGCGTGTAACGCCAGTGATCGTCCGGGATCGGATTGAGCCAAACGGCCTTCTCATAAATCTGGAGAAGGCGTTTCATCCAAATCGCGCCAGCTTCTTCATTGAAATATTCGACGGAGCCGCCGGGCATGGTGATCTCGTACGGGCTCATCGAGGCATCGCCGATGAACAGGACCATATAGTCCGAACCATAGGTGTGCAGAACATCCCAAGTGGGGGTTTTGTCAGACCAGCGGCGGTCATTGTCCTTCCACACATAATCATAAAGAAAATTATGGAAGTAATAGTATTCCAAATGTTTGAACTCGGAGCGTACGGCGGAAAAAAGCTCCTCACATACCTTGACATAAGGATCCATTGATCCGCCCACGTCGAAGAAAATAAGAAGCTTCACTGCATTGCGGCGCTCAGGCCGCATTTGCACATCGAGAAAACCGCTGCGCGCCGTGGCATCGATGGTGCTATCGAGGTCAAACTCATCCGCTGCGCCCTGACGGGCAAAACGGCGCAGTTTCCGCAAGGCCACTTTGATGTTTCGTGTGCCGATCTCAATATCGCCATCAAGGTTTTTGAACTGCCGCTTTTCCCAGACCTTCACAGCGCGCTTGTTCTTCGACTGTCCGCCAATGCGCACGCCTTCGGGGTGGTAACCGGAATTGCCAAACGGTGAGGTGCCGCCGGTTCCGATCCATTTGTTGCCGCCCTGATGTCGTTTCTCTTGCTCTTTGAGCCGCTGCTCCAGCGTCTCCATAAGCTTGTCCCAGCCGCCAAGTTTTTCGATTTCGGCTTTTTCTTCCTCGGTCAGGAATTTTTCGTTGAGAGCCTTGAGCCAATCCGCTGGCACCTCGCGTTCCCCTGGTGCGATCTCACTCAAGCTCTCTATCCCTTTGAAAACTTCACCAAAAACTGCATCGAACTTATCGAGGTGGCGCTCGTCTTTCACCAGCGCGGTGCGTGAGAGGTAGTAGAAATGCTCAACCTTCTGGTCGGCAAGATCCGCGTCCATAGCCTCAAGCAAGGAAAGATATTCGCGCAAGGACACAGGGACATCGCGTGATTTGAGCTGGTGAAAAAAGTGCGTGAACATGGAGGAAAGACTACGCGGCCTCCGCCGAAAACCCAAATCCACTTTATAAGGCTTTGAAATTCGCACTTCAGATTGGAAGCCACCGCTACACAAACTCAAACCGCACAATTAGGATTGTCGCAAATCAAATGTGATCAATGCGATGGTGGACAGAATAGCACTCAATGCGGACCTGAGACCTCTTCTGTTCCTTCGCTGTCATCCTCTTGAGCCGGAAGTGCGTAACCGTCGGAGAGCCAGCGGTTGAGATCAACGTCTGCGCAGCGTTTTGAGCAGAACGGCGCGTAGGTTGTCACGGTTGGTTTCGAGCAGATGGGGCAATTGGCGGTCTTCATCATCATAGCCAGGATCTTTGCATGGTCACCGGATTTGGAAACCCCGTGGGTCTTCGGCAAGTTTTTCAAGGGCCAGTCTTGGACCGTAAGTGGTGTTCAGTGCCTTCGTAGCATAGGCTTTCTGCCACGGGTGCTCAAGATCATGACCCAAAGCCAGCGTTAGGGTTTGGCTTGGGGCTGATCGAAGCGCATGTTTCACTGCGTCATAGGCGTGCCATGCAAGAACATCCGCACGTAAGCGATGTGCCGGACGCGGATCATCCGACGGTGTCCGTTCTGTAAGGTCGTCCAACACGGGTCGGCGCGGCTGTGTGGCGATACCAATCACAAGACCTTCCTTGGTCACGGCCGGAATGTTGGTCAGGCCCCCAGGTTTCAGGAGTGCCGTCATCTGATCACGAAGCATTTTTGGGGCTTTGACGGCACCGCGTGGGAAATCAAAAACGATCTGTCCACCTATGGACCGCAATGTGAGACTGTCGGCCAGAACCTCCAGTGCACGGCGCTTCAACTTGTCCGCCGCGCCCTTTTGTGAACGACTGCCCATACGGCCAAGGTCCAAATCAATCGCCGTCAGTGCCTCGGTGCTGTCGATGATCAAGTGTCCACCTTCCTCCAAAGGAACAGTACGGCTCAGCGCCTCCTCCTCACCCTCGCGGATACCTTGGGCAATATTTTCATTGACGATGATCTCCACCGTATCCGGAACAAAGGATTTGATCTTTGCCGCTAAGAGACCGCTCGACACATGGATGGCTTGGGTCTCTTGATTGCTGAGCAAAGTCAGGAGCCGCAAGGGACCAGGGACAGTTTTGAGAGGACCTGGCGTCAGGTTTTGTTGGTCACCAGGCCTATCAAAATTCTTCGGCGGATCCATCTGTCCCATGGGACCAGGTTTGACCGTGGTCAGATCATCAAGAAAAAGGGTTGCTGCAGGAAGGCGCAGTGCAGGCCGGTCGCTCAATGTCGGGCGTTTGGTGCCTTGCCCCTCGCGGCGGATTGCGGCGATAAAGCCATCACCTTGGCTCCGCGCGCGATCACGAATGGGAAGCAGGCCCTCACCTGCCGCGCCTATATCGCAAATTTGGCCGCCTAAGCGGTCGTCGCGGTGAAGCGCTTTGGCATAGAGGAGTTCCCCCAATTGGGGCGTCGTACGCTGAGCAAAATCATAGGCCAATCCGCATGCGCGATCGTCGCGAACAGCCAGGGCGCGGGTGCCAAATGGGCTTTCATCGAGAAGAATGTCCGTGCTCATGGCTTTTGACCCAAGGCAGCCGAGAGCAGATTTTCCGTTTCATAAAGTGGAAGACCAACCACCGCGGTGTAGCTTCCTTGAAGGTTCAGGATATGCGCCGCGAAGGCCCCTTGGATGCCGTAGCCCCCTGCCTTGCCCTGCCACTCGCCGCTCTCGATATAGGCCTCGATATGATCAGCGTGCAACCGGCGCACACGGACTTTGGTTTCGACGAGACGTTGACGGATGATATCCCCCGGCCCTGCTACGGCCATGCCGGTGAAAACCCTGTGGGCCCGTCCTGATAAAAGCGTCAAGCATTCCCGCGCGGTCTTCTCGTCTTCGGTTTTCGGCAAAATCCGTCGGCCCACCGCCACCACGGTGTCGGCGGTCAAGACGATATCATTAGGGAAGCGTCCACGGATCGCGTTGCATTTTTCTAGCGCCAGACGCTCGGCAAGCCGTCGCGGCTCCTCGCCTGGTTTTTCCGTTTCATCGATATCGGCGGGCGCGACCTCATCAGGCACATAACCAATTTGCGCCAAAAGCTCCCGGCGCCTGGGGCTCGCGCTGCCGAGGATAAGCCGCGGCATGGAATTACTTGAAGCGGTAGGTGATCCGCCCCTTGGTCAGATCATAGGGGCTCATTTCCACAAGGACTTTATCGCCGGCGAGAACCCGGATGCGGTTTTTCCGCATCTTTCCCGCCGTGTGCGCGATGATCTCATGGTCGTTGTCAAGTTTCAC
>JBCCTG010000121.1:0-5190 GCA_039198735.1 Pseudomonadota bacterium
GACCAACCCCCTCGCCCTCACCCTCAAAGGCCGCGTCCAGCTCACCAACAACAAGGTTGACGAAGCGATCGAAACCCTGCGCAGCGGTCTCAATGCGGACCCCGACATGGAAACTGCGCAGATCCTTCTTGGGCTCGCTTACGAAGCCGACGGCAGGGTGTCCTTCGCGGAAGCGCAAATGGCCCAGGCGATCGATCGCAACGGCCTGACACCGCAACTCTTCACGGCCTATCGCGGCATGCTGCTGCGCAACGACAAGAACGATGAAGCTGCGGACCTCACCATGCGGTTTGCGCGCAAAGAGGACGCAACACCGGAAATTCGCCGCGAGGCTGCGCGGGTTCTCCTCGCTGATAAGCGCGCCGGTGATGCTGAAGGCTTGTTGCGGGCACTTCTTCGCAACAACCCCAATGACGATGCTGCGCGGCGCATGTTGGCCACGGCCTTCATCCAACAGACCTTGTATCAAGATGCCGTGGCAACCCTTGATGACCTCAGCGATGAAGCGAAGCTCGAAACCCGCAACATGCAGCTTCGCGCCGAGGCCCTTGGGCGGCTCGACCGTTATGACGAGGCCCGCTCCTTCCTCACCGAGATCGCCGAGGGCGGGAATTCGCCCAACGCCTATGCCCTCCTGACCCAGCTTGAGCTCAACAGAGGCAACAACGAAGCAGCGGTGGTCACGGCCGAACGCGCCGTTGCGGCCTATCCCAAGGCCGAGTCGCTTTATCTTTCCCATTACAATGCGCTTGTGGTGTCCGAACAGAACGCGGCGGCCGAAGCGGTCCTGCGGCGCGGGCTTGAGAAGGCTGACACCACAGCCAACATTCGAACGCTTCTTTCGAACCAGCTTATGCAAGAAGACCGGCGCGAAGAGGCACGGGATATCCTCATCAGCTTGCGCGATGATGGCCAGCTCAACAATCTCACGGCCAACAATCTGGCGGCGCTGCTCCTCGATCTCGACGATGACCCGGAGGCAGCCCTAGCCGTGGCCAAGCGGTTCGAGGGAACCCAGCAACCCTTTTTCGCCGACACCCTGGCTTGGGCTTATTACCGGAGCGGCAAGATCGACAAAGCCGCAGAGTACGCGGCTATTGCTGCAAGTGCAGACATCGACAATGCTGAAATTCTTTATCACCAAGGTGTGATTGCGGCTGCAAACGGGGATGAGGAAAAGGCACGCGCGGCGTTAACCAAAGCTCTAGATGCAGAGGGCAAGACAGAGTCGGTCAGCGTCGAAACCATACAGTCGGCGCTCTCTGAACTTTAACAGCCCTCGCCCAGGGGCGCCTTGATCATCTGCGGCCAACGGAGAACCAGAGGACCGCCATGTACGAAAAGCATTTCCGGCTGAGCCGCAAACCCTTCGCGAGCCATCCCGAGCCGGACATGCTGTTCTGGTCGGACGGGCACAAAATGGCGCGCACCATGCTCGCCTATGGCCTCACCTCCGGCAACGGCACCGTGGTCATCACCGGCGAGATCGGGAGCGGGAAAACCACGCTCCTCCATGACCTCGCCCGGCGTCATAAGGACGGAAACCGCTTTGGCGCACTCACCGGCGATATTGGTTATGAGAACGATGTCGCATCATGGATCCTTTATGGGTTCGGGATCGAAACGAAACAAACATCAGCAAGCCAATCCCTCGCCCACCTCGACAAATTCTTGCACCAAAACCGCAGCGCGGGCCGCAAAGCGGTGTTGTTCATCGACGAAGCCCAGCTCCTCGAGCCGCGTCTTCTCGAACGCATTCGGGTCCTAGCCGAGCGTCAGTCCGCCGGGCGGCCGGTTTTGCAACTGGTGCTTTTCGGACAGCCCGAACTCGGTGCCCTCCTCAACATGCCGCAGCTTGCGCAGTTCCGGCAGCGGGTGGTGGCGCATTACCACCTTCGCGCCTTCACCCGTCAGGAAACCGGCGAGTATATCAGCTCCCGCCTGACCACCTCCGGCGGGCGAGCTGACCTCTTCTCTGCCGGTGCCATCGATCGCATCTTCGATGCCGCCAACGGCATTCCGCGCCAGATCAACATCATCAGCGACACGGCCATGGTCTACGCTTTCGCAGCGGAAGCCTATGATATCGACCAAGAGGTCGTGCGCCGGGTTTTGCGGGATCGCGAAACCCACGGGATCTTGAAGGTTGACCCGCCAGGCCGGTCTTAGAGCGCCTTATCGCGAAAGTGGATCACCGGTTTCGCGTCTGGAAGGCGGCAAAACAAAGACTGTGAGCTGTTTGAAACTGAAAAAGTGAAACGCGCCAGCTTCAAGTGGCTCTAAGCGGACCCCTCGGGCTGCAAAACCTTGAGCCACAAAGGTTCACCAAGTTCCTCGACAAAAGCGCGATGGGCCGCCTTTTCCTGCTCAGTGAGAAGCGATCTCAGGGGTTTTGGCCGTCTGTAGGAGGTATCCGACGCGCTGACGGGTGGTCCATCATCCGTTTTGACCAAAGGATCGAGCGCCAGACCGCCCTGCCTGCCGCCAGTAAGCTCCACATAAACCCGCGCCAGAAGCTCGGAGTCGAGAAGCGCGCCATGGCCTTTTTCCTCCCGCTCAGCCTTGCTGATCCCAAAACGCTGGCAAAGCGCATCGAGGGATGCAGGAGAACCTGGAAAAGCCTTGCGCGCCATGGGCACGGTGTCGATGATCTTGTTGTTGAGCCGCGGCAACTCAGCCCGCTCAAGCTCGGCATTGATGAAGCCCACATCAAACGGGGCATTGTGGGCCACAAGATCAGCGCCTTCGACAAAGTCCAAAAACGCTTGGCCGATGGAAGGGTCCGAGAAGAGCGGCTTGTCCCGGAGGAACTCTTCGGAAATCTTATGCACGCGATAAGCCTCGACCGGCATGTCACGCTCGGGATTGATATAGACGTGAAACGTGGCACCGGTGAGGGAGCCAGCCATCATCTCAACCGCACCGATCTCCACGAGGCGATGGCCATCGGCTGGTGAAAGTCCCGTCGTTTCGGTGTCAAAAATAATAACGCGCGTCATAAAGAATGATCACCGCTGTTTGCCCGATTTGTCGAGATCATGCTGCACACGAAGATCGGAAAGAACAGCGCGCACACGGCCCCGCGCTGCCTCAAGATCCTGGTCGGTGCGGATAATGTAGTCAGCGACGCCGAGGCGCTCATCCTCCGAGGCCTGGCGGGCAAGAATATGATCGAGCTTGGCCTCGTCCATACCAGGGCGTTCGAGCACCCTGGCCCGGCGAACGGAAAGATCGGCTGTCACCACGACAACCGCATCGAAGAGGTTGGCCAGACCCCCTTCCACAAGAAGCGGGATATCAAGAACCGCGAAGGCAGTACCGTCCTTATGCGCTTGGTCCAGGAAACCGCCCTGATCCTCACGAACCAAGGGGTGCACGATGGCTTCGAGGGTTTTCAAAGCTTCGGGTCGGCCAAGGGTGGCGGCTGCCAAGGCTGCGCGGTCGATGCCTTTTTCTTTGGAGCCGCAAGACGGAAAGGCTTGCAGAACAGGCGCAACACCTTTGCCCCCCGGTGCATAAAGCCGGTGCACCGCGGCGTCAGCATCCCAGACCGCCGCGCCTTCCTCTGCGAAGAGTTTGGCCGTGGTGCTCTTCCCCATACCGATTGATCCGGTAAGACCGATGGTGATCATAGCTCTGACCGCAAGGCATCAAGAGCGCTGCGGGCGTGCGGGCGAATGCCCGTCAAAGCCTCAAAACTTGGCGCGGCTTGATAGACGAGCATAGCAAGCCCATCGGCCACATGTTTGGCCCCGGCCGCTTTAGCCTTTTGCATAAGATCCGTGGGCGATGGTGTGTAGATGATATCCATCACCGTGCGCGGCGCATGGGTTTCGAATGTGAGATCAAGGGGCAAGTGCCCGGTCATCCCAAGACTTGTGGTGTTGACCAAAAGCTCTGGCCGCTGAGCAATAATGCTGTTGCGGTCGTCCCAATCGGCAACGACGACATTTTTATGGGCTAGGGCCAGCTTCTCCGCCTTTGTCCGCGTCCGATTGAGAACCGTAAGCGTGGTCGCGTGACGAAGGGCATAGACAATAGCGGCAGCAGCGCCTCCCGCACCCAAAACCACGGCATGGCCAGGATCGACAGGAGAATCGAGCGCCATCAACGACGCGCGGAAGCCTAACTCATCGGTGTTGTCGGCGAGGATACGGCCATCTTGGAATGTGAGAAGATTGGCCGCCCCCACCGCGCGGGCTGCTTCGGTGGCGCGGTGGGCGATTTTAAGGGCTTGTTCCTTATGCGGAATGGTGACGTTGACACCAGCATAGCCTTCATCGGCAAGCCGCCGCGCGACCGCTTCAAAGTCATCGGGTGAAGCATCAATGGCCTCGTAAGTGCCGTCAAGCCCATGCTCAGCAAACCAACGATTGTGAATATGGGGCGACAGACTGTGGCCAATGGGGTGCCCTAAGACGGCTGCGCGGATCACCAGGAAAGCGCTCCTTCACGGCGCAAGACATTGAGGAGGGGGAAAAGAGAAAGACCTAAGATAGCGAAAAAATCACCTTCCACACGTTCGAAAAGCCGCGCGCCTTCACGCTCCAACGCATAACCTCCCACAGTGGCAAGGACATCGTCGCCTACGGCTGCAAGATACCCATCAATCACGTCATCCGTCAGTGTGCGCATCCATAAGGTCGAGGTCTCTTGGATCGTTTCAAGCACCTGCCTGTTCCGCGCAACAACGATGCCGCCGCGCAAATGATGAGGTTTGCCTGACATAGAAGCAAGACGACTACGGAGTTCTTCCTTAGTTTTGGGCTTGTCAAAAGCCTGGCCATCAAACTCCATCACTTGGTCTGCGCCAATGATCAAAGCATCGGTTTGCTCAACCGACAGAGCTTTGGACCGCGCCAAAGCAAGGGCAAGATCGGCTGGTGGCAAATCAGCAAAAGTCGGTTTTAGAGCCTCTTCATCCACCTTGGGCCGCTCGACCGTGAAGGGAATACCGGCACCGGTTAAGATGGCGCGCCGGGATGTGCTGCCTGATGCCAAAACAATCCGTGTCACCCATCACCCCCGCGGCGGATCGAAAGAAGCGTCAAAATCTTCGCAGCCGTCTCTTCGACAGAGCGTTTGGTCACGTCAATCATCGGCCATTCGTTTTTGACGAAATAACGCTTGGCTTGGATCACTTCATCGCGAACAGCTTGAGTATCGGTGTAGGATTGCGCACGATCCTCC
>JBCCTG010000122.1:0-5120 GCA_039198735.1 Pseudomonadota bacterium
CCATTTCATCCTAAATCTGGTTCCAGGTTTCTGGGTCTATGCGCGCCATTTTTATCTGCGCTATCATTCGCTCTCGCTCGTTATTTGAGCGCTGTGCGTTCGAATTTTCTCCTTCGAAGCGCGCCATTCCTCTATGAAATCAAAGATTGAGTGTCATGCTGATGCGGGAATCTTACGCAAGCATACGTGCACTGACCGCTAAGCCATTTTTTGGTATTGGGTGAAATCGTTTCCCATCTGATCAATACGTTGACCCTGCTGGATGACGCCAGAGCAGATCGGCCTTCTCGTCCACAACAGTTTGAAGCCAAGAGCGAACTGTTTTCACACGTGCCGTGTCCGCCACATCGCGGTGGGTTGCCATCCAGAACCGACGTGTCAGGATGACTTTATTCCGGAAAACCGGCGCCAAACCATGGGCCAGGAAGTAAGGCAGAACGCCAATGCCGCCGCCGTTTTCCAAAATGGCTCTTTGGGCCCTGATGGATGTGCTGGATACGGAAGGCTTAAGCTCAGGCAGCAATTCCTGCAAATACTGCAGTTCCGGCGCAAAGATCAGATCATCGACATAGCCGACGATGCGATGCCGTTTGAGGTCGCTCATTTGTTTGGGCTTCCCCGACGCCGCCAGATAAGCCTCCGATGAAAAAAGGCCCAGGCGATACTCCGTCAACGGCTCAACGATAAGCTTTGGATCCGCCGGGGCGCTCAAGGTGATGGCCACATCGGCGGCCCTTGTGGTCGGTGACAAAAACCCAGGCTCCGCCACAAGCTCCACGGCGAGACCAGATCGTGCATCCTGAAAAGCTGCTAAAGCGGGGGCCACAACGCAAGCGCCAAAGCCCTCTGATGCGCTGACCCGCACCGTGCCAACGGCTTGCCCTGGCCCGATGGCTTCGGAGACGGAAGCAACGGCACTTTCAACGCCATCGCATTTTTCGAAGACCTGCCGACCAATGGCCGTCAGTTTCAGCCCCTGGGCCGAGCGCACGAACAGTGTCGCTTTCACCGTGGCTTCAAGCCGTGCCACGCGCCTTGACACCGTTGCGACGTCAGCGCCGACGGTGCTTGCTGCCTCTGAAAAGGAGCCGCTTCGCGCCGCTGCGATAAAGAACCGCAAATCGTCCCACTGCATCACATTGCGCTTTCGAACTTTGCAAACAAGCTTTGCATCATCGCAATTCTCTCTATGCAAATTTACAACTAAAGTTTAGGCCGAAAGGCACGCATTGTGTCAAAAAGATTTGGGAGAACGCGCATGGGCGATACGCTTGGGCACTTTATCAACGGCAAAGCAACGCCTGGCCGGTCGGACCGCTTCCACGACATTTATGACCCCAGCGCAGGTGAGGTGCAGCGGCGCGTGGCCTTGGCCAGTCGCGATGAGGTGGTGGCCGCCATCGATGCGGCTCAAGCGGCGTTCCCGGCCTGGGCTGCCACCAACCCCCAACGTCGCGCGCGGGTGCTTTTCGCCTTTAAGGAGCTTGTGGAGAAAGAGGCGGACAGCCTTGCGCACATGCTGTCGTCCGAGCACGGCAAAACCTTGCCCGATGCTCGCGGTGATGTTCAGCGCGGCCTTGACGTCATCGAGTTCGCTTGCGGTGCGCCGCATCTTCAAAAAGGTGAGTACACGGAGGCTGCTGGATCGGGAATTGACGTTTATTCGATGCGCCAGCCCCTCGGCGTGGGAGCGGGAATCTCGCCTTTCAACTTCCCTGCCATGATCCCCATGTGGATGTTCAGCATCGCGATTGCATGCGGCAACACTTTTGTGCTGAAACCATCCGAACGCGATCCATCTGTGCCTTTGCGCCTTGCCGAGCTGATGCTGGAAGCCGGTGCGCCTGCCGGTGTTTTGAACGTTGTCAACGGTGATAAAGAGGCCGTCGATACATTGATCGAAGAGCCCCGTGTGAAGGCTCTCAGCTTTGTCGGATCCTCCGATATCGCGCAATATATTTACGCACAAGGTGCGGCCCATAACAAGCGGGTCCAAGCCTTTGGCGGGGCGAAAAACCACCTTGTCGTGATGCCCGATGCAGACATGGACAATGTGGTCAATCAACTCATTGGATCCGCCTACGGATCAGCGGGGGAGCGCTGTATGGCAACGCCGGTGGCCGTGCCTGTGGGCGAGGATACCGCTGATCGCCTGGTCAGTATGCTGAAGCCGCGGGTCGAGGGTTTGAGGATTGGCCCCTCGCTTTCGGAAGATTCTGACCTTGGCCCGCTCGTTACCGCTGCCCACCGTGACCGGGTGGAAAATTATATTCAAATGGCGGTGGATGAGGGCCAGGAATTGGTCGTCGATGGCCGCGGGTTTTCCTTGCAAGGTTATGAGAAGGGCTTCTTCTTGGGCGGTACATTGCTCGACCATGCCAAACCTGGTCATCGCTCTTATGACGAAGAGATTTTCGGCCCTGTCTTGCAAATTGTACGGGCCAAGACTTTCGAGGAGGCCATCGCGCTGCCCTCTGAGCATCAGTATGGAAACGGTGTTTCCATTTTCACGAGAAACGGCGCGGCGGCGCGTGAGTTTATGAAGCGCGTTCAAGTGGGTATGATCGGCGTTAATGTGCCGATACCTGTGCCCGTGGCCTACCACACCTTTGGCGGATGGAAGCGTTCAGGCTTTGGCGATACCAACCAACATGGTCCTGAGGGTTTTCGGTTCTGGACAAAGATCAAAACCGTGACCCAGCGTTGGCCGGAGGATGTGCAAGGGGCTGAGTTCGTCATTCCAACCATGGATTAAGCGAGAGCTGATAACGAACGCAAAAGACCGCCCGCAACCAGAGAGGCACTATGGATTTTTCTCTCAATGACGACCAGCAAGCCATCTGCGCCATGGCGCAACGCTTCGCTCAAGACGCTCTGGCGCCCCATGCGGCGGAATGGGATGAGACCAAAACCTTCCCTATCGAGACGATCAAACAGTCGGCAGAGCTTGGTCTTGCGGCCATTTACACCCGTGAGGATGTCGGCGGCTCTGGCCTTGGCCGGTTGGATGCTGCGCTTATTTTTGAAGCTTTGTCCGAGGGCTGTGTGTCTACGGCTGCTTACATCTCCATCCACAATATGTGCTGTTGGATGATCGATCGTTTTGGATCGGAGGATTTGCGACAAAAATTCTGTCCTGGTCTTGCCTCGATGGATCTGATGGCGAGTTATTGCTTGACCGAGCCCGGTTCAGGTTCCGACGCGGCGGCCTTGCGCACGAAGGCTGTGCGAGAGGGGGACTCTTATGTCCTCAACGGTTCAAAAGCTTTCATCTCCGGCGCGGGTGTCTCGGATGTTTATATCGTCATGGTACGGACTGGTGATGCGGGGCCTAAAGGTGTTTCAACGGTTCTGGTGGAGAAAGACACGCCTGGCCTTTCCTTCGGCGCCAATGAACGCAAATTGGGCTGGAATTCTCAGCCTACGGCCATTGTGACATTTGAAGATTGCTGTATCCCTGTCGCCAACCGCATTGGTGAGGAGGGGGAGGGTTTTACCTTTGCCATGCAAGGCCTTGACGGCGGGCGCCTGAATATCGCTGCGTGCTCTTTGGGGGCTGCCAATGCCGCTCTCAAGGCAACCTTAGCCTATACGGATGAACGCAAAGCCTTTGGTGGGCGTCTCAGTGATCTGCAGGCGGTGCAATTCAAACTGGCTGATATGGCGACAGAGCTCGAAGCTGCGCGCACGTTTCTTTATAAGGCGGCTTGGAAGCTCGATCAGAAAGAACCGGACGCGACGCGGTTCTGCGCCATGGCCAAACGTTTTGTGACCGATGTTGGCTTCAATGTCGTCAATGAGGCCCTGCAACTCCATGGCGGATATGGATATTTGCGCGATTATCCTTTGGAACGGATGTTGAGAGATGTCCGTGTGCACCAGATTCTTGAGGGTGCCAATGAGGTGATGTGCGTCATCGTGGCCCGTGACTTGTTAAAAGAAAACAGATCTTGAACCATCCTTATCGAGAAGAAAAGAGCTGAGCCATGACGACTATTGCTTTTATCGGTCTGGGGAATATGGGCGGTCCGATGGCGGCAAACCTTGCCCAAGCCGGTTATGATGTCAGAGCGACGGATGTGTCCGAGGCGGCTCTCGAACGTGCTGTCCAGGCGGGCTGCCAACGCGCCGCCAATGTGGCGGAGGCGGTTCGGGAGGCCGATGTGGTGATCACCATGCTGCCCGCTGGTGGCCATGTCCGCTCGGTTTACACTGGTGATGAGGGCATCATTGCCCAAGGAAAACCCGGTGCCTTGTTCATCGATAGCTCCACCATCGATGTTGACAGTGCACGGAGCGTTGTCGCTGCCGCCAATGAAGCGGGCTTCGCTATGATCGATGCGCCTGTCTCCGGTGGTGTCGCTGCGGCGGCTGCTGGGACGCTGACCTTTATGGCAGGGGGGCAGCCCTCCGCCTTCGAACGGGCGCGTCCGTTTCTTGAGGCTATGGGGAAGAACGTTTTTCATGCTGGTGCTGCGGGCAATGGTCAGGTTGCGAAAATCGCCAACAACATGCTTCTCGGCATCACGATGATCGCCACGTGTGAGGCTTTCCATCTCGCTGAAAAGCTGGGTCTCGATGCACAGACCTTTTTCGATATTTCCTCCACGGCGTCGGGTCAGTCTTGGTCGATGACGAGCTATTGTCCCGCGCCAGGGCCGGTTGCGACCGCTCCCTCCAACCGGGATTATCAGCCGGGCTTTTCTGCGGCCATGATGCTCAAAGACATGCGGCTTGCCCAAACCGCGGCCCATGGGGCCAAAGCGGCCACGCCCCTCGGCGCGCAGTCCGAGGCGCTTTACGCCCTGATGGAAGCGGCGGGCCAGGACGATCTCGATTTCTCTGGCGTGATGAAACTGATCCGCGGGGATCTATAAAAGCAGCCTTCCCAAACGAGCTGCCTTGTGAAAAGCTTTCCTCCTCAAATGGAATGAGGAGTTTTGCTCAGATGCATGTCGTTTTCGCCGCTTTGGCTTGTCTCATCTTCGCGCCCGCAATGGCCCAAGACAGCAGTGGGGGCGGCTTCGGCGATATCGGTGCCGGTGTGCGTCCTGTCGGCTCGGATTGGTCGCGCAGTCCGGTTTATGCGGAGCACGGTATGGCGGCCACGGCGCACCCGC
>JBCCTG010000123.1:0-5116 GCA_039198735.1 Pseudomonadota bacterium
CTCGCAGTGAAGGCTCTCATCACGGATGGACCAGGTGACGATCTGGCCCATGCCCTTCATCTTGTTCTGGCGCGGGAAATTCATCAGCATGGCGAAGGATGCGAAAAGTTGCAGACCCTCCGTAAACGCACCAAACATGGCGACGGTGCGGGCAATGTCTGCTTCGCTCTCCACACCGAACTGGTGCATATAATCGTGCTTGTCCGCCATCTCTTTATAATCGAGGAAAGCAGAAAACTCCGCCTCGGGCATACCGATGGTTTCGAGGAGGAGCGCGTAAGCCGCAATGTGAATCGTTTCCATATTGGAAAACGCCGCCAGCATCATCTTCACTTCAACAGGTTTGAAGACGCGGGAATAGCGCTCCATATAATTGTCATTCACCTCGACATCGGATTGCGTGAAAAAGCGGAAGATCTGTGTCAGGAGGTTCCGCTCACCATCGGAAAGGGCCCGCGCCCAGTCCTTGCAATCCTCGCCCAGGGGGACCTCTTCAGGCATCCAGTGGACCTGCTGCTGCTTCTTCCAATAATCGAACGCCCACGGATAACGGTGCGGCTTGTACCCTTTTGACGGGACAAGAAGGCCGGGCAACGATTTGCCTTGGGGGCTGGCGTCGAACATGGGGTCTCTCCTTTTTGGCGCGGGGGCCTTCTTGCGTGCGACCAAACCTGTCGATGGGTTCGGGTGAATCAAATCTTACCAAACACATTATCTGGTGTCCTTGCCCGCGAATAGGACCTATTGTCCACAAGATGAAGGATGTCGCAGGAAAGAGTGTGACGCTGTAACTTCATGAGGCTTTGGACGAACTGTGATAGAGGTCACATTCAACCTCAAGAGAGGAAAGCATTGCCCGATGCCGATGACATTGCCAGCGTTTCTGATCCCACTTTTTCTGATCATCACGGCTGCATGCGCCGACGAACCCATGGCCAAGATGGAGCCGATGCTTGAGGGTCTCGAGGAGATCATGGTGGCAGGGGGCTGTTTTTGGTGTGTAGAAGCCGATCTTGAGAAAGTCAGCGGTGTTACCGATGTCATCTCAGGCTATGGCGGCGGCACGAACACCTCACCAACCTACCAAAACTACGACGATTACGGACACCGGGAAGTTGCCCTTGTGCGCTATGATCCGCGGATGATCAGCTTTGAAAAGCTGGCGGCGTTGTTCCTGCGTACCATTGATGTCACGGACAATGACGGTCAGTTCTGTGACCGCGGCCATGCCTATTCACCGGCCCTTTATTACGACAACGCCGAGCAACGCGCGATCCTCGAAGCCGTGGTGAAAGCGGGGGAAGAAGCGATCGATCGCGAAATCACACTCCCCATCGATCCGGCTCCGGAATTCTTTCCGGCCGAGGATTATCACCAAGATTACTACAAGAAAAATTCTGGTCGGTATGCTGTTTACCGCAACCTTTGTGGTCGCGATAGGATTGTTCGCGGGGTGTGGGGACAATCGGCTCGCGAATTGATTGGGTATTGAGCCTTCATCGCCGAGGGCAGATAGCTCGCTTTCGTAAAAGAAAATTCGCGATTGCCAGTTCACTGATCAAAGAAGCTCGTTTCGGTTGCGTGCTTTCAGCTCTTCGACGATCTTTTTGACGTCCTGGCAACGGCCCTGCGGGCAGATAAGCACGGTATCACCGGTGGCGACGACGACAAAGCCCTCAAGCCCAACCGCCGCAACTAGGGGACCATCCGAACCCGTCCGGATCATCGTGTCTTGGCAATCAATTGCGATGACATCCGATGAAGACTCACCATCCGAAAAGGCTTTCACCGCCGCCCATGATCCGATGTCGTCCCAACCGATGGTGACCGGATTGACGACCGCTGCATTTTCCGTTTTCTCCATCAAGGCATAGTCAATGGAATCGCTCGGCACACTGTTAAAATCATCAGCCATTAAAGCCAGACTGCGCCCCTCACGTTCAGCCTTGGCAAAAGCGATTTTTGTCTTCGCCAGCATCTCACCTGCGTGCTGCTCGGCCTCACGCAGGAGGTCCGAGGCGCGGTAGAGAAAGATGCCCGCATTCCACGCATAGGTGCTCTCGGCGATATATTGCTCCGCCGTCGGCCGATCGGGCTTCTCGACAAAAGCCTCGACCTTGAAAGTCCCTTCAGTCAGCGGAGTGCCGCGTTTGATATAGCCGTAACCTGTTTCAGGGCTCTCCGCCGTGATGCCTAAAGTCACAAGATGACCTGTCTCCGCGGCGGCCACGCCGCGACCGACAGCATCGCTAAAGGCTTGACGATCAGCAATATGATGATCAGCAGGCAGCAGAAGAACCAAGGCATCAGGATCATCAGCGCCCACAAGAAGCGCCGCCACAATGGCGGCAGGACCGGTGTTGCGCCCAAAGGGTTCCAGCACAATGCGCGCCTCGGGGCTCGGCAATTGCGCCTCGATCACCTCGCGATGGCGCGTCGAGCCAATGACCACCGGTGCCGCATAATCATCACCGCTCACCCGCGCCAGCGTCTCCTCGAGCATGGTGCGTGACCCCACCAAAGCCTGATACTGTTTAGGCTGGGCACCGCGGGACAGTGGCCACAGGCGTGTTCCGCTGCCGCCCGCCATAATGACTGGTGTGATCTTGCCCATATCTCAGCTCTCCGCAGCTTACGACATGCCGTGCGGGAGCAAGCCTCAAGCGTCAAGAACTTGGGCTCGAAGTGCCGGATATCGCTGCTCAAGGCGCGGTCTTCGCCACACTCGGCCTTTCATGGAGACTTTCGCGCCACCTCCAGAGATTGGCGAAGTGCTGCCGTGGGCTCTGACGAATGATTTTCGCAAAATCCACGGCCACGACAGCCAAAATATCAGCCGCTGTGAAATCGTTCGTGGCCACATAGTCTCGACCTTCCAATTGCTGGTCGAGCACCTCCCAAAAAATACCGAGACGTTTGACGCCGCGCTCCGCCAACGCAGGAATTTGTTCATAGGAATGGGGACCGGTCAGCGCACGGCCTTTCATGGCAGGCGCGGAATTGCGCAAAGCTTCGGCAATCGCGAGAAGACCTTCAAACTCGATCCGTGCCTGCCAGCTCGCAACAGCGGCTTTTTCCAGTGCTGTTCGCCCTAAAAGTGGGGGCTCCGGATAGGTCGCTTCGAGATATGCAAGAATACCGTGATTGTCGGTGAGAACTTCACCGCTCCCAGTCTTCAGTGCAGGAACCGTGCATGATGGGTTGATAGCACGGAAGGCATCACCGAAGTGTTCGCCACTTGCGAGGTCTACGGTCACATTGTCGTAAGAGATATCTTTCTCGATGAGCACCATCTCCGCACGGCGCGGACTGGGTGCTTTCGGAAAATTGTAGAACGTCAGCATCTAACACCACCTTTGTTCAGTGACATGATCAAGCTATGGGATGGCAAGATTTGACCAGCAACATGCCTTTTCAAGTCTTGAATGCATCGTTTGGCTTTGATGTTCTTTGCCTCTTTCGTGATGTCATCATAGTGACATTCACCATGTCCTTCAGCAAAGGTCCTTTGCCAAAGAGCGCACCATCCGTCGCACGACGCCTTCCGCTTCCTCAACGGTATGACCATGGTCAAGCCGCAGACCGCGCCATACCTGAAAGCTTATGGCGATGAGAAGAGAATGAAAAAGTTCATCCTCGACAGGTGCCACTGGCTCCAACGCGAGACGGAGACTTTTCTCTTCCTTGCGCAGGACGGAAAGATAGTCCTGCATCAGATACTCTGACGAAAAACGCCGAATGTTGGCAGCAATTTTCAGCGGCATAATCCGCTCGTAAACTTGCACACGACCGTGGATCAGCTCTTCGAGCCGCTCATGCACAGGAGCGGTTTTGAGCGGCCTGGTGAGCACGGGTTCAAGATCCGCACGGACAATGGCCGCCATCTCTTGGTAAAGCGCGTCGAGATCATCGAAATGCCGGTACACTGTGCGCAGACCGACACCGGCCACTTCGGCCACGCGCGCGGCACTGGGCGAGACATGACCTGCCTCGATCAGCTCCATCATGGCACGGACAATAGCATCGCGATTAGCAAGACCACGCAGACGACGCCCGTCCCCTTCGGTGTCTTCTTTCTCCGCCACGCTCATGCCCTTAACCACCAACATTAGGTTATGCCACTTTGCCGTGGATCACGGAAGATGTTTTCTCACCGTGCCGCTGTCGTCTGTGTTGCAGGTGCTAAAACAACGTCCTTAGGCAAGATGGCTTTGAACTGAAGAATGGCCGTCGCCCAATCGGCGAGTACCGCTTCAGCCACGATAGATCCCGTAGCCTTTTGATGTGCTTCGATCAGTGCACGGCACTCGTCTTCGTAGGAATTCAGTGGAGCGATGATCACATGCTCTGTGTTCAGCCTGTTCTCAAGACGATCCTCAGGATCCCACACAAAAGCACGCCCTCCGGTCATCCCGGCGGCAAAATTATCGCCGACGCGACCCAGGATAACCACTGTACCGCCAGTCATATACTCGCAACCATTGGTGCCGCAGCCTTCGATGACAGCCGTTGCGCCGGAATTGCGCACGGCGAACCGCTCACCGGCGCGACCGGCAGCGAAAAGGGTTCCTGACGTCGCTCCGTAAAGGCATGTGTTGCCGACCACGGCAGGGTTGGAAAGCGCCTCGCCAGGCGGAGATGAAACAATCAGTTCCGCACCTGAAAGGCCCTTGCCGACATAGTCATTGGCATCACCGACAAGTTCAATCCGAAGGCCCCGCGCACCGAACGCACCCAAGGATTGCCCAGCAGAGCCGCGAAGCCGCAAGCGGAGATGCCCAGTGTTGAGACCCTCAGCACCGAAGCGGCGCACGATCTCACCCGACGTCCGTGTGCCCACGGCGCGGTGGGTGTTGCGGACCGTGTAGGTGAGCTGCATTTTCTCTTGCCGCTCCCAAACGGGTGCAGCATCGGCAAGAATTTGCTCATCAAGCGTTGGCACGACCTCGTTGCGTCCCGTCCGTGTGCTGCGCGCAGGCCGCGCACCGACTTCCGCCCGCAACAGAAGGGGGCCAAGATCGAAATCATCGAGAAGATCAGAGCCGCGACTGGCTTGCTGAAGCATGTCAGCACGGCCGATAACATCCTCAATGGACCGTGCACCAACAGATGCCAG
>JBCCTG010000124.1:0-5095 GCA_039198735.1 Pseudomonadota bacterium
CCAACTGGCCGAGAAAACCGTTGGCACCAACCTGCCGGGCCTCGGGATTTCCGGAGCGTTCAACTTTGCCCCCTTGGTGTTCGTGGGCTTTTTGGTGGTGATCTTCTCCGCCGAACGGCTGGTGCGCCGTGCTGCGGGCCTTCCCACCGCTCGCTTTGGCGACGATCCGGTGGAACACTAGCGCAATGGAACTTTATATCCTCTTCGGCACGTTTGCGTTCCTCCTTCTCATCGGCACCCCCGTTGCGTTCTGCCTTGGCGTTTCAAGCTTTGCCACGGTGCTGTATCTTGGGCTGCCGCCTGTCGTGGTCTTCCAGCGGTTGAACTCAGGCGTCTCGGTTTTTGCGCTAATGGCGATCCCGTTTTTCATCTATGCGGGCGACCTCATGGTTCGAGGCAATATTGCTCGGCGGCTCGTGGCCCTCGCTGAAAGCCTTGTTGGCCATTTCAGGGGCGGGCTTGGGCAGGTCAATGTTCTCTCGTCGGTGATGTTCGGAGGTGTGTCGGGGTCGGCGGCCGCCGACGCGAGCGCCGTGGGCGGGCTTATGGTGCCCCAGATGAAGGAACGCGGCTATGATGCCGATTACGCGGTTAATATTACCGTCGTAAGTTCGATCATCGCCCTTCTTCTGCCGCCATCGCACAACATGATCATCTATTCGATTGCAGCTGGTGGTCGGGTATCGATCGCCGATCTCTTCACCGCAGGGATCATACCGGGCCTTCTCTTGGGGGCCGTCCTAATGGCGATGGCTTGGCTCGTCGCCCGTCGGCGTGGCTACCCGACCCAGCCATACCGGGGCGCGCGCCTGATCGGCCAGCTGTTCATCGCTGCCCTTCCGGGGATCATCATGGTGGGGATTATCTTCGGCGGCGTACGCTCAGGCGTGTTCACTGCCTCGGAATCCTCGAACATCGCGGTGGTTTACGCCCTTCTGGTGACATTTTTTGTCTACCGTACGCTTAGCTTTTCCGACTTCATCGAGGCTACGAAAGCGGCGGTGCGGACCACAGCGATGGTTCTTCTGGTGATCGGCTGCGCGGCGTCCTTCGGGTGGCTCTTGGCATTTCTCCGGGTGCCCGCCTCATTGGTCGCGCTCCTCCAAGGGGTATCGGACAATCCGATCCTTGTCCTCCTTCTGCTCAATGTCCTCCTCTTGGCCCTCGGCACCTTCATGGACATGTCGCCCCTTATAGTGATCACCACGCCGATCTTCCTGCCTGTGGCGACCGCATTCGGCGTCGACCCGGTACATTTCGGCGTCATCTTGATCCTCAACCTCGGGATCGGGCTTTGCACGCCACCGGTGGGTTCGGTGCTGTTTGTAGGCTGCGCGGTGGGCCGGATTTCGATCTGGGATGCGATGAAAACGATCTGGCCGTTCTACCTTGCCGCAATGGCGGTGCTGATGCTCGTCACGTTCGTGCCCGCCCTGTCGCTCTGGCTGCCGTCGGAGTTTCGCTGATGGGGAATAGGGCAAACAGGGCAGGGATCGTGCATCTGGGGCTCGGCGCATTTTTCCGGGCGCATGCGGCATTATATATCGAAGAGGCGATGGCGGCCTCCGGCGGGAATTGGCAGGTGATTGGGGTAAGCCTCAAAAGTTCCCGCACCCGGGATGCGCTCCGGAAGGCGAACTGGGCGTTTACGACCGTCGAACTCGGAGACGGTACGCCAAAGCCGCGCCAATCCCGAGTGCTTGCGGACGTCCTTGTTGCTCCGGAGGATCCAGAAGCGGTCTTGGCAGTTCTCGCCCGAGCGGAAACCCGCATCGTGACGTTGACGATCACCGAAAAGGGATATTGTTTTGATCGGCGGCAGGGTGGGCTTGACCACGCTCATCCCGACATTGCTGCCGATCTCAAAGGAGGAGCGCCCATTTCGGCGCCGGGATACCTCGTCGAGGCGCTTGCTCGTCGCCGCGCGGCAGGCCTCGCGCCGTTCACGGTTCTTTCCCTGGACAATATGCCCGCCAATGGCACTGTGATCCGGCGCGTGGTCACAGACCTCGCCCGGGCCCGTGGCGGGGGCCTAGTCGATTGGATCAACGCTTATGGCGCTTTCCCGTCTTCGATGGTCGACCGTATCGTGCCGGCCATCACAGAGGCCTGCGCAGCGAAGCTGAGTGCGGTCACACGAGAGCATGAACCGGCTCTCGTCCAGCATGAACCCTTCCGGCAATGGGTCCTGGAAGATCGGTTCGTCGACGGGGCCCGGCCCGATCTCGGCGCGGTGGGGGTTACGCTGGTCGACGATGTCGCCCCTTTCGAAAAGATGAAGCTTCGCATGCCCAACGGGGCTCATTCCGCCCTTGCCTATCTTGGTCTTCTGATGGGCCATCGAGATGTACGTAGTGCGATCGCCGACCCTGTGCTCTTCGCCTTTGTCATGCGGCTTTGGGAGGATGAGGTGATCCCGACGCTCACGGCGCCTCCGGATACCGATCTCTCCACCTATGCCGAGACCCTTTTGGCGCGTTTTGCCAACCCTGGTATCGATCACCAACTCACCCAGATCGCAACGGACGGAAGCGAGAAGCTTGGCCAACGCATCGCGGAGCCCTTACTCGAATGTGTTGCGTCAACCCGTCCTACACCTTGCCTTATCGCCGTGCTCGCGGGCTGGATCAGGACCATGGCCGGACGGTCCGATAACGGCTTCGCCTTGCCCTTTGAGGATCCGCGCGCAGAACCTTTGAAAGGCACCCTCCCAAAGGCGCGCACTGCTCGCAACCGAGTCATGGCAGTGGCGGAAGAGGCACCAGTCTTTGCAGGGCTTGGCCCCGAGACCCTGGGTGACATTGCCGACACACTCACGTTCTTGGAAACCCGAGGGTGCCGGGCAACGCTTGAAAGGATTAGCCGATGATTGCGAATTGGCGTTGGTATGGTGCTGCATTGGATGCAGTCACTCTGCCCGAGGTTCGTCAGACCGGAGCGCGGGGCGTCGTCACGGCGCTTCACGAGATCCCTGATGGTGCGGTGTGGCCGAAAGAGGCTATTGATGCGCGGCGCAAAGAGATCGAGGCCCATGGATTGTCCTGGCGAGTGTGCGAAAGCTTGCCAGTCCACGACGATATCAAAAGGGGGAGTGGCGCTCGAACCTCCTGGTTCGAAAACTATCGCCAGTCTCTTGCGCATCTGGCTGCTGCGGGCATTGAGGTTGTTGCTTACAACTTCATGCCGGTCCTCGATTGGACCCGTACCGATCTGGCGCATCCAACCGCGACAGGGGGTACCTGCCTAAGGTTTTCGCTGCCAAAAATGGTGGCGTTCGAAAGGTATTGTCTCGGCCGCACGGCTGTCGAGGGCGAGGTTGCCCCGGCCGTATTCCGAGCCGCCTCCGCTTGGTACCATGCCGCTACGGAAGCCCAACGGGACGATCTCGTGCGCTCGGTTCTTGCTGGCATGCCGGGAGCGGCGGATCGCTATGATCTGAGTGAGTTACGCGCCGCCCTTCACCGCTATGATGGGATTGGCGCGGCAGACCTTCGCGCACATCACCAGGCGTTTTTGGAGGCAGTGATCCCGACGGCAGCTGAGCTTGGCATTTCGCTCTCGGTCCACCCTGACGACCCACCCCGAAGCCTTCTTGGCCTCCCGCGCATTGTTTCGAACGCCTCTGACGTTGAGGCGGTGCTGCGTGCGGTCGATCATCCGGCCAACGGGCTCGTCCTCTGCACCGGGAGCCTTGGCGCGCATCTGGCCAACGATCTGCCGGACATCGCCCGTCGTTTCGCCGACCGAATTCGATTTGCCCATCTTCGCAATGTCTCCAGGGCGGGGGATGGCTCGTTCGAAGAGGCTGACCACCTTGACGGGGATGTCGATATTGTGGCGGTCGCCGAGGCACTTTTGGCCGAAGAGGCCCGGCGCGGAGCCAGTGGCCCACCCATCCATTTTCGTCCAGATCACGGGCATGTTCTACTCAGTGACTTTGATCGCGATTTCATAACCGGTTACCCGCTGGTGGGGCGGCTGAAGGGTTTGGCAGAGCTCCGAGGGGTCTTGGCCACTCTCAACCGCCAATTCGCGCGCTAGGCTGTGACCCATAAGTGAAAGGCCCTCGATTTGCGCGCGGCCAGCTCTCGTGCAGCAAAGGCATGTGATGGCAAGTACGAGACTGAATTGCTCGGCGGGCATAAGCAGGCCAAACCCCTCGCCAAAGCTATGAAAGATCCGCCGGTGCGCGGCACCGAACCGTTTTCGCTAGCGCCTACGGGTGTTCTGCGCTTGGCGATTTTTGCCGTCCGCTCATCTAGCGCTAACGACAACTTTCATCTGTGCTCGCCAACCAACTAAACAGGCGGAACTGTGATCAATGAACCGAGACATTTCTGACCAGCAGTCTGATAAGAATTTAAAGAACGCAATCCATGGCGCGAGGCGTGAGGAACGCGGTCGATTGCGCATCGCAGGATTTGTTTTGCCGAAGGAAATCCGATCCCGATTATTCCATCGTCACACGGTCATTTGTCCAAGCACCTGCCATATCAACGATGCGCTCTGGGGTTTTGTATGCGCGTCGGAGCAATTGTTCATAGAGCGCACCCTCGGTATCTCGTGTGAGTGGCATTTCCGCGCCAGCAATCTCCAAGGCGTCACTGAGCGCACCGACCATGCCGGAGCCTTCGTCGAATTGCGCTTTTTTGCGCCAGACCAGGTCGTGCGGCAGAAGGTCTGCACAGGCTTTCCGCAACACCCATTTTTCGGTTGTTGGCCCGGTGGATTCCTCTGCTCCGCGGTCGGTTCGGCGCAACTTAAGCGTGGCTGGGATGGATTGTGCAAAATCGATTAGATCGCGATCCAAAAAAGGTGTTCTGGCCTCAAGGCTTTCGGCCATGGTGATCCGGTCGACGCGCTGGAGGTTGATGTTGTGCATCGTGCCAAGCGACCGTGTAAGCTCATCGGCGAGGGCACGCGGGTCGTCGACATAAGCATGGTGGTAGCTATAGCCGGCAAAAAGTTCGTCCGCCCCTTCGCCGGTCAGGACAGCTTTGACATGCTGTCGAGCGAGCACCGCAGCGAAATGTGTTGGCACGGCGGACCGCACGAGATCAACATCCGCAGACTCCAGATGATAGATCACATGTGG
>JBCCTG010000125.1:0-4970 GCA_039198735.1 Pseudomonadota bacterium
ACCCTTACTTATGGCGCGCTTTTGGCCGAGCGTTTAGGCTGGGCTTTTCTCAGCCTGCCCGTGGCGCCAATCCTTGTGGGGGCCTTGGGCGGGTTCATCAGTTTTTTGTTCTTTGGCCGCTTGGGACGGCTCTTCTCGCGCTTTCCTTTGTTCCAACAGGTTGCTCAAGTTTTTGTTTTCCAGCAAAAATTCCTCAATCCTCGCGGCCGGACACAAATGGCGACAGCAGCTCTTCAATGGTTGCAGCGTCAGCCGGAGATGACGTTCGAGGCGGTCAACTATCTCTACCAAACCCGCAAGACGGCCAGTATTTTCCCACGCCGTCTACGGCAGGCACTGGAAGAGCTTGACACAGGCTCAGCCTCCGTTCTTCTCATACGCGATTTTTTCGAACGGAAATTCAAGCTCGATTATCTGCGCCACAAGCTCATGTCACCGCGCGATCTGTCGTCTTATGAGAAACGCTATTTCATTCAATCGCGGGCGGCCCGCAACGGCATTCGCGCAAGCCTTGTTTTTGATGCCCTGGGCGCGGAGTTGCGGGACGAGATTGCCACCGGCGAGCAGTGGCGCCGGGCGCGGCATACGGACGAAAACCAGCAGATCACCACCCTGCGCGACAATGCCGATATCAGCTTACGCTACCGCACCGGTGCGCCCCACTACCGCTGGCCGGACGCAGGCCGCGAGACCAGTCAGGGTGAGACGGCGCCTTGGCTTCTTTATATGGCGGTGGAGAACCCGGTGAACATGCCGCTTTGGGTGATCACCATCGACGATATCATGGACAAGATGCATGCTGCCGCCGCGTGGCTTTATGCCGATGAGGCACTTTCCGGTGCCGCAATGGAGGCGGAGGTTCAGTCCATCCTAACGCTTCTTTCGACCACCGATATCAACATGTTCGGCAAATGGGACGAGCGCACGCTGCGGCAAAAATCCGAAGTGGCGCTGATCCCTCAGCCCGTGCTTCGCAACGTGACGGGTGATCCAGAGAACCCTGCATGGATTTTGCGCTGGGACCCCAACCGCATCGACTGGTCCCAATTTGTGGGGACCGATGGGGCCATCCGGCGGGCTTTTGCGGCGCTTTTGAAAGCCATCGAACTGGCTGATGCCGAAGCGGACCGCGTGGTCCTCAAACGAGGTGACGCGCTCCTCATCAACAATCTGCGTGCCATGGTGCGGCGCCGGGAGCTTGGCTCCGGCGGTACGCATTATATCGACAGCTTCTTTGATTATCCCGAGGCTTGGTGGCTGAATGTCTATTACGGTTTCCGCCGGTCCGCGCCGTCGGCTTTTTTTGGGATTTGAGAGCTTTTGGCGTTTGGCGCTCTCCACGGCCCCAGCCGTGGAGCCTATCTTTGGTGATACGGGATATCTCGAAGTGCTCGAGATGGATGCCACGGTCGTCGCCGTGGCAGGAGTTTGATCATGGGCGTTTGATCATAGGCGTTTGATTGAGGAGACTTTAGCGGGCCAGTGCCGTGTCGATCAGTTTGGCCGTTTCCTCGGCGCCATAAATCTTCACGAAAGGCCCCATGCGCGGCCCTTCAGCCTGGCCGAACACCACCTCATAGAGACCTTTGAACCAGTCACGGATGTTCTCATAATCTTGCGCTTTGCCCGCATCGAAGACAGCCGTTTGGTAGGCGTCTTCCTCCAAACCGTCGCCGAGGCTGCGTAAGCTCGCCGCAAAATGCTCAAGCGCTGCACGCTCTTGGTTCGTGGGTGCCCGGAAGGATTTTTTCGGCAAGACGAAGTCTTGGAAATAATGCACCGCATAGCCGAGCATCGGCTCAAGCGCAGTCATCTCTTCGGCTGACGCATCGGGGCGGTATTTCGCCACGAAGCCGCGCAGGATCTCAGGATCAGACGTACCCGACGCATCGACAATGTTGAGGAGGAGGCCAAAGCTTACCGGCGGCGTAACGCTGGGTACATCGCCATGGTGGATGAAAAAGGCTGGATTCTCAGCTCGCTTCGCTGGCTCTTGCTCCTGGTACTTCGTTACATGGGTCCAGTACTCGTCAGCGGTTTTCGGTATGATATCGAAATAAAGCTTCTTGGCCTTCTTCGGCGCGGCGAAGTTGAAGAGCTGCAGGCTCTCGGGGCTTGCGTAGCGCAGCCACTCATCAATGGTGATACCGTTGCCTTTGGTCTTGGATATCTTTTTGCCTTCGCCGTCGAGGAAAAGCTGGTAGTTGAAACCCACCGGCGGCTCTTTGCCCATGGCCTGCACAATGCGGCGGGAGAGACGCACACTTTCGGTTAGATCTTCACCCGACATTTCATAGTCCGTATCAAAAGCATACCAATGTCCGGCCCAGTCGGCTTTCCATTGCAGCTTGGCTTGCCCGCCGGTGACCGTATGCTCTGTCCTCGTCCCATCTTCATCGTCATAGACAATGGTGCCAGTGGCCGCGTCCCGTTCCAGAAGCGGGACATAGAGAACCCGGCCGGTTTTGGGGCTGATCGGCAGGATCGGTGCATAGGTCTGGCGGCGCTCTTCCCCCAAGGTTGGCAAGATGATGTCCAGGACCTCGTCATAAACCTCCAGCATACGGACGAGGGCACCGTCCTTGCGGCCGGAATTGTAGGCATCCGAGGCGGAGATGAATTCGTAATCGAAGCCGAACTGATCAAGAAAGCTTTGCAGCCGCGCATTGTTGCTGGCCGCGAAGCTGTCATGCACCCCTGCCGGGTCGGGCACGCGGGAAAGCGGCTGCTGTAGGTAGGGCTCCAGCGTTTCCGCGTTCGGGACGGGAGGGATCTTCCGCATACCGTCCATATCGTCAGAGACGGAGATGATGCGGGCTTTCCTGCCTGTGAGAGCCTCAAAAGCATGGCGCACCATGGATGTGCGCGCCACCTCGCCAAAGGTGCCGATATGCGGTGGACCCGAAGGACCGTAGCCCGTCTCAAAGGTGACGAGCCCGTCCTTTTTGCCCATCTTTTCAAGCCGCTTGATAAGCGCCTTGGCCTCCTGGAAGGGCCAGGCCTTGGCGTTCTGAAGCAGGGCGGGGTCGAATTTCGTGTCGGTCATCGGTGGGGTATAACCACGTTAGCACGCCGTGCGAAGGGACCCGCAAAACCATTGTCGCGTGAAAAGCTCAAGGCAAGCCACGGCCGATCATGATCCGGCCGTGGCTCAAGACGCTACATATTCATCAGCTTACGGGCTTCCAAGCGTGAGATGGCGCGGTTGTGCACCTCGTCAGGACCGTCAGCGAGGCGCAAAGTGCGTTGGTGGGCATACATTTCGGCCAGATCGAAATCCGCTGAGACGCCGCCGCCGCCATGGGCCTGGATGGCGTCATCAAGGATCTGAAGCGCCATTTTCGGCGCCGCGACTTTGATCATGGCGATTTCGCCCTTGGCCGCCTTGTTGCCGGCTGTGTCCATCATCCAAGCTGCCTTGAGGCACAAAAGCCGCGTCATCTCGATGTTGAGGCGACCCTCGCCGATCCTCTGTTCCCAGATTGAATGCTCGATGATCTTTTTACCGAAGGCTTCGCGAGTAGCGAGACGCTTGACCATCGCTTCGAGGGCTTTCTCCGCGGCGCCGATCGTCCGCATACAGTGATGGATGCGGCCTGGCCCGAGACGGCCCTGGGCAATTTCAAACCCGCGTCCCTCACCGAGGAGCATGTTCGCGGCCGGAACCCGAACATTGTCGAGGCGCACTTCCATATGCCCGTGGGGTGCATCATCATAACCGAAGACCGGCAGGTGCCGCTCCACCGTCACTCCCGGCGTGCCAGCGGGGACGAGGATCATCGATTGCTGTTTGTGGCGCTCAGCATTCGGATCGGTCTTACCCATGACGATATAAATCTTGCAGCGTGGGTCACCTGCGCCTGAAGACCACCATTTGACGCCGTTGATCACATAGTCATCACCGTCGCGTTCGATCCGACATTCGATATTGGTCGCGTCCGAGGATGCCACCGCAGGCTCCGTCATCAAAAAAGCCGAGCGGATTTTGCCGTCGAGGAGGGGGTGCAGCCAATCCTTCTTTTGCTCCTCGGTACCGTATTTGAAGAGCACTTCCATATTGCCCGTGTCGGGCGCGGCGCAGTTGAAGACCTCCGGCGCGATGTGGCACTTACCAGTGATCTCCGCGATCGGCGCGTATTCGAGGTTCGAAAGACCTGCGCCATGCTCTTCGTCGGGCAGGAACATGTTCCAAAGGCCTGCGTCGCGGGCTTTATCCTTCAGCTCCTCGATCACCGGCGGGATTTGCCAAGGGTCACCGCCAGCGCGAAATTCCGCGTGCTGTTTTTTGTAAACCTCATAACCGGGAATGATATGCTCCGCCATGAAGTCTTCGGCTTTGCGGATCAGGTCCTTGACCTTGTCAGAGTGGTCGAACTGCATGAACTATCTCTCCCCGCAGGTTGTGTCATCGGTTGTGTCGTCAGTTGCATGCTCAGCGCCGTCGGTCAAAAAGCTTTGCAGCAACTTTTTGCTCATTTCGCCGAATGAAGCGCTGAACAGCTCATCAGGAAAGAGACGTATATGTCACGCGCTTATCGCAGACGTACAGGATCGATGGTCGCCCTCGGGCTTGCCGTCCCAGTGGCCACCACCATTGTTTATATGCTGGCTCTCGGCGGCCCTGGTGAAGCTGGCCCTGTGGTCTATTTCACCGAGCGTTGGAACGAGATTGTTGCCGTCTGGCTGACGGAAAGCATTGGTTTTACCATCGCAATCATTGCCGCTTGGGGTCTTGCGGCCGAGGCCCGCCACGAGCGGGCGTCGTGGAATATGATCGCCTTGGGCAGTCTTGGCGGGCTTCTTTCGACCGCTATCGGTATCGGGGCTTTTCAGGGTTTTGCGGCCAATGGTGATCAGTTTTTGCCGCTTCTCGGGGCGGTGGTGAACCTGTCCTTCGTCTTCTTTTTCTTCGGCAAGGCGGCCACGGCGTTGGGTGTTCTCGGCCTGGGTCTGATCCTGCTGCGCCAGGG
>JBCCTG010000126.1:0-4889 GCA_039198735.1 Pseudomonadota bacterium
GCTCCGCAGCAAACGGACCGCCGGATCGCAATCGGCTGAGCGTCTCGCGAACGCGGATGACGCGCTCCTCGTCCTTGGCGACCTCCTTTCCGTCGAGGCTCGCGCGGAGCGTCGCGACGAGGTAATCCCCTTCGGCGGCGGACGCGTCGTGGGGGACGAGCTGGCCGTACTTCGCGAGCATCTGCTCGACCTGAGCGTCGATCTCTTCGGCAGAGAATTCGTGGACGGGCCGCTTCAGCTTCAGCCCCTTCCACTTCGGGAGGTCGAACTCGGGCCGCACCTCGATGCTGAACTCAAAGGTGAGCGGCCCCTCGGCGGGGATCTCGACCGCTTCGAGGTCGAGGTCGGGCTCACTGATAGCCGCGAAGTCCTCTTCCTCGCTTACCTGGGCGAGGCTGTCCATCAGCAGCGACCCCTTCACCTGGTCGCTCACTTCGTCCTTGAACCGCTGCTCGACGAGCTTGCGCGGGGCCCGCCCGGCGCGGAACCCGGGAACTGCGGCCGAGCCCATGAGGTCGCTGAACGCGTCGTCGAGGTAACGATCGATGTCCTCGCGGGACACGTTCACCGTGATCCGGCGCTCGCAGGCGCTCGGCTTGGCGACGTCGACCTCGAGCGAGAGCTTCTCCGGGGCCTCGTCGGCTTCCGCGACGGCCGCGTCCGATCCGGTGATGTCGTCTTCGAGTTCGTCTGCCGCCATGGCGTTCGCGTGGGGTTCGGTAGCTCAGGAACGACGGGTGCGAACAGCGTGGCCAATAGATCGACCGCGCAATGCACCCCCGTCGAGGTCTTCAGGAAGCCCCGAAGAATACCGCGGGAGGCCGACCCAAGAGAAGGGGGCAAGCGGAGCCAGCCGAGCCGGCCAGGAAAGCCGTAGCCGAAGGGGACGCCTTGGCGTCAGCCAAGTCAGTCAGAGGGCGAACTCGACCGGTAAGACACACGGCGACGCGTAGCAAACACGCCGAGCGAGGCCTTGGCCCCGTCCAAGCCGAACCGGCAGCAAACCAAAACCAAAAAACTGGCTAAGTGTGCCGCCGACCTCAGGGTCATAAGGACCGGTGGCGTAAAGATAAGGCACCACGCCGTCCGCGCCTTCTTGCGCAACGGGCACGTAATGGCGGTTGGTCGGCGCATCGGGATTGGTCAGCCGCAGGGCATGGAGGCTCTCGGGCACCTCCAAGGCGCAAGGCTCAAAACCGATCAGCGCGAAATAATCGTCGTGAAGATCCTGATTGGCGCGGGACATCACATGGTGCAGCTCATGCAGGAACAAGGACTGGGCGCTGCGGTCGGGGGCTTCGATCTCACCACCAGCAAAGATGATGGCGTTGGCACGGGTGTGCGGTAGACCGCCCTCAACCCTATCGCCTGTCAGGACCAGAAGAATCTCCCGCGGCAAGTTCTGGTCGATTTGGTCGATCGTCGGCATGGAGGCCTCGATCGCTGTGATAAGCTGGGCTTTCATCACGTCAGGCCAGGGGAGGACATCGGCGGCATAGCCAGGTTTCACCTGATCGAAGCGCGTTACAGCCGGGTCGGCTGCGCGAATGCCGTTTTCGATGGCTTGGGTCTGGGCCGTGTATTCATCATCGGCGGTCAGAATGGCCGCGGCTTCGGAGGGCGCGGCAAAGCGAAACACCACACCATCGTCGCTCACCGCCGCCACATCGAGATCGGGTGATGGCGGTGGTTCGGGCGCATCGATGATGATCTCTTCGACAAGCTCCGTGGGCAAGGGTCCAGCCTCCGCGAGGCCGTCGTCACTGCGTTCGCAACCCGGCAGGGCCACGCCGATTGCAAACAACCAGAAATGCCTCTTCATAAAACCCCCAAAATCACAGCGCTTAAGGGTTTAGCCGCCCTTTGAGCGTTTGTCCCCGCCGCGATGCATCAGGCCCGCAAGGCCAAGTTCCACCTTTTCTCCGGCGAGCCGCTTGATTTGCAGGCCGGTCTTTCCTTACCGGTAGCTCTTCGATTGAGGAAAACACAACGCCATGACACAAGAGGCAAACCCTTTATGGGGCGGTCGGTTCAAGGGTGGCCCAGCCGCGATGTTCGAACGCTTCGGCCATTCTCTCGATGCTGATATCAAACTCTGGCGCGAAGACATCGAAGGCTCCCAAGCCCATGCACGCATGCTCGGTCGCCAAGGCATTATTTCCGAGGCGGAAGCAACGACCCTCACCCAAGGCCTGGACCAAGTGGCCGCTGAGATCGAGGCAGGCAGCTTCACCTGGTCCGAGGCGCTTGAAGACGTCCATATGAATGTCGAGGCCCGGCTGCGCGAGATCGTCGGCGATGTTGCCGGCAAGCTGCACACCGGCAGGTCACGCAATGACCAGGTGGCCACCGATTTGAGACTGTGGATGCGCCGGGCGCTGGGCCGCTGTATCGTAGAAGTGGAGGCCTGCCAGAAAGCTTTTCTGACCCAAGCCGACACCGGCCATGACGCGATGATGCCCGGCTTCACCCATTTGCAAATCGCGCAGCCCATCACCTATGCCCATCACTGCCTCGCCTATGTCGAGATGTTGGAGCGTGATCGAAAGCGCCTGAAAGCGGCTCAGACCCATCTTAATGAAAGCCCCTTGGGTTCCGCCGCCCTTGCGGGCACTCCTCATCCCATCGACCGGGAAAGCACCGCAAACGAGCTCGGCTTTGATCGTCCGATGGCAAACAGTCTCGACGGTGCCAGCGCCCGCGACTTCTGTCTCGAAGCGGTCGCTGCCGCATCGATCTGCGGGGTGACGATCTCGCGTTATGCCGAGGAAGTTGTGACCTATTCGAGCCCGCCTTTTGGCTATCTGCAGTGCTCGGAGAGCTTCTCCACCGGCTCATCGATTATGCCGCAAAAACGCAATCCCGATGCGGCCGAGCTACTGCGTGCCAAGGTTGGACGCCTGGCCGGGGCGTTCAATGCCCTGACCTTGCAAACCAAGGCCCTGCCCCTCGCCTACGCCAAGGACCTTCAAGAAACCAAGCCCGTGGCCATGGAAGCGCTTGAGACATTAGAGGCCACACTGATGATCATGGCCGGGATGGTCAGTGAGATGACGATCAACAAAACCCGCATGGCTGAGGATGCAGGCCGCGGCTATTCCACCGCCACCGACCTTGCCGACAGCCTCGCCATGGCGGGCATGCCCTTTCGCGAGGCCCATGAGGTGGTCGGACGTCTTGTGGCTCTTGCCGAGGGCAAGGGGCTGACATTGAGCGAAGTCCCAGGCGAGGAAGCCGCGGCTATCTCTCCCCTCGTCACACCCGAGCGCCTCGCCTCCCTCACACCCGAGGCCAGCATCGCAGGCAAAAAAAGCGCCGGGAGCCCGGCCTTCACCAAGGAGGCGGCGGTGTCATGGAAAGAGCGTTTGGGTCTTTAAGTCTCGTCACCATCCAAGGGCGCTGCAACATTTCGCGGCAGTCTGTGACATGGGCCCTTCTGGACAGAAAAAGACAAGCCCCCTAGCGCGGAATGCACTTCAATTCAGGAACCATAGCCATGGGCATCGCCTTCATCGACCTTCAAGCACAGCGGGCGCGCATCGCGGACAAAATCGACGCAAGCATCGCGCGGGTTTTGGACCATGGCCGGTTCGTGATGGGTCCGGAGGTGGCCGCGTTCGAAGACGCTATGAGTGCTTTTTCCGGTGCTCAGCACACGATCTCCTGCGGCAATGGCACCGACGCCCTGGCCCTCCCGCTCATGGCCTGGGGTTTGCGACCCGGCGATGCTGTCTTCTGCCCTAGCTTCACCTTCACGGCGACGGCGGAAGTGGTGCCGTGGCTTGGGGCAGCGCCAGTCTTCGTCGATATTGATCCGGAGACCTACAATATCGATCCGGCATCCCTTAAAGCGGCCATTGAAGATGTCCAAGCCAAAGGGGAGCTCAAACCAAAAGCCATCATCGCCGTGGATCTCTTTGGTCAGCCTGCCGACTACCCAGCCATCAAGGCTCTTGCCGACAAACACGGCCTGAAACTCATCGCTGACAGCGCGCAAGGCTTCGGTTGCACCCTCCACGGCCAGCACCCCATCGCCTGGGCTGATGTTGTCACCACCAGCTTTTTCCCGGCCAAACCTTTAGGCTGCTACGGCGATGGCGGCGCCATTCAGACCAATGACGCTTCGTTTGCGGAGCTTCTCGACAGCCTTCGCATCCACGGCAAAGCCAGCCAAGCCGACATGGATGCCGCCGACTTCAAAGGTCACGAGGCGAAGTATCTCAACCCCCGTATCGGTATGAACAGCCGCCTCGACACCATGCAAGCGGCTGTCCTTCTTGAAAAAATTGCAATCTTCGCTGACGAAATCCGCCTTCGCCAAGAGGTTGCCGATCGGTATAATGAAAGCCTGGCCAACCACGTCCTGCAAACACCGAGCGTCATCGAAGGCGGCCAATCCGTCTGGGCTCAGTATACGATCGAAGTGGAAGACCGTGACGCGTTCCAAACCAAACTGCGCGATCAAGACGTGCCCACCGCCGTCTACTACCCCGTCCCCATGCACGAACAACCACCCTACCGCCGCTTCCCCACCGCACCAGGCGGCCTCCCTGTAACAGAAGCGAAGAAGGCGACCGTGGTGAGCTTACCAATGCATCCTTACTTGGATGGGGAGACGCAAAATAAGATCATAGGCGCAGTTGCTTGAGGGCACAGTTTGGTGGCGTCCGCATCCGCAGGGCTCGGACACACTCAAAACTGTTCGTATCTGATACAGCTTATTTTCAGGACACGAACGGCTTTTTAGATTTCGCCCTGGCCTCTTGCCACAAGACACTTCCGTAATCCCAATTCTTGCCATCACTGGGGAAGCTCGCCAAGACCATGGAAGGGTTGAGACAGTCCAGCGGAACACATGACGAAGCTGCATGAAACCTGCGAAAGCATAA
>JBCCTG010000127.1:0-4846 GCA_039198735.1 Pseudomonadota bacterium
CGATAGATCAGCCCTTCTTCCGCCAACCGATCAAGGGCGGCACTGTAAATCGCAAGCCTTTCCGACTGCTTCCAAACGGGTCCATCGGGGACGAGACCGAGCCAATAAAGATCGTTAAGGATGGCCTCTTCGTAAGTCGTCCTGCACCGGGTTTGGTCTATGTCCTCCATTCGCAGGATGAAGCGGCCCTGGCACGAACGGGCCGCATCATGGTTAAGCCATGCCGAAAAGGCATGCCCCAGATGAAGATATCCGGTCGGGGAGGGCGCAAAGCGGGTGGTCGCTGCAATCGGCACGGCACCTGCATAGTGTGGACTTCGAAAGGACAAAAGTGATGTTCGAACCTGCAAAAGCCAAGGTTAACGCCGTTCCGCGGCGGGTCGAGATTCAAATGCGCGACGGACGCGCCTTTCGCGGTGTGTTGCAGCTGAAGAAAACAGCGTCGGTGGCGACGCTTCTGGCTGGTTCTTCACCCTTTCTCTCTGTGAAAACATCGAAAGGTGAGGTGGCGATCAACCGCGATACGATTGCGGCCATCTTGCTTGACGATGAGCAGGGCATCCCCGTCATCGATGCTGAAATCGTCTCGGAAGACAAAGCGAACGCCAGTGATGGTCCCGTTCATGAGGAGGACAGTGACGGGCTTGATCCTTGCGGCATTCTCCGTGTGCGTCCTGGAGCCTCGGTGGATGAGATCCGCGCTGCTTGGCGTCTCAGGATCCGTCAGTGCCATCCTGATATATTACAGGCTCGGGGCCATCCGGAGAGCGTTATCCAAGCGGCCAAGATCGAAGCCCAGCGCATCAATGCTGCCTATGCTGCATTGATGGAGATGCGCGATCGAGGGGCTGCGGCTTAATCTAACCCGCGCCGCCAACGGTCAGGGCATCGATTTTAAGGCTCGGTTGGCCAACACCGACGGGCACGCCTTGGCCAGCTTTGCCGCAAACACCGATGCCAGGGTCGAGGGCGAAATCGTTGCCGATCATCGACACCCGTTTCATCACCGTCGGCCCATCGCCGATCAAGGCTACGTTTTTGAGGGGATGGCCGAGCTTACCATCTTGGATGCGGTAAGCCTCGGTGCAGTTGAAGACGAACTTGCCGCTGGTGATGTCCACCTGACCACCGGCGAAATTCACCGCGTAGATCCCATCTTTGACCGAGGCGATCAGCTCTTCCTTCGGCTTGTCACCGCCGAGCATGAAGGTGTTGGTCATGCGCGGCATCGGCGCATGGGCATGGCTTTCCCGACGGCCATTGCCCGTGGGTGCGACCCCCATCAGGCGCGCGTTCATCCGGTCTTGCATAAAGCCTTTGAGGATACCGTCCTCAATCAACGTGGTGCGTGCGGTGGGGGTGCCTTCATCATCGACGGAAAGCGAGCCGCGGCGGCCTTCCAACGTGCCGTCATCGATCACGGTCACCCCTTCGGCCGCGACCCGCTCACCCAAAAGGCCTGCAAAAGCGGAGGTTTTCTTGCGGTTGAAGTCGCCTTCGAGGCCGTGGCCCACCGCCTCGTGAAGGAGAACCCCGGTCCAGCCTGACCCCAAGACCACTTCCATCTCCCCCGCAGGGGCGGCAACCGCGTCGAGATTGACGAGCGCCATGCGTAGGGCTTCGTCCACCTGGCCTTGCCAGAAGGAAGGGTCGAGGAGGCGGGTGTAGGTTTCTCGGCCACCTGCGCCGGTGGAACCTGTCTCCCGGCGATCCCCATCCTGGGCCGTCACCGAGACGTTCAAGCGCACAAGAGGACGGATATCGCGGACCGATTCGCCCCCTGACCGGACAATCTCAACCGTCACCCATTCTCCCGACAGGGATGCCGAGACTTGGCAAACCCGCGGGTCTTTGTTGCGGGCATAGGCGTCAATATCTTGAAGAAGCTTGGTTTTAACATCAAAGGGCACCGCCGAAAGCGGATCGTCCGCTGCGTAAAGATGGCGATTCGTTTTGGGCGGCGCGACCGCCAAGGTGCCGCCATGGCCACGTTTCACAGCCTCGACGGAAGCAGCGGCGCGTTTCAAGGCCGCTTCGGAAAGCTCGCTGGCATGGGCAAAAGCCACGGTCTCGCCCAGGACCGAGCGTAGACCAAAGCCTTGAGACGTATCATAAGAGGCTGTTTTCAAACGGCCATCATCGAAAACGAAGCTCTCGGACTGGGCATATTCGAGAAACAACTCGCCATCATCAGCATGGCCCAGGGCGTTATCGAGAATGGCGCGGGCGCGGGCTTCATCGAGGTCCGTATCGGAGAAAAAGAATGACGACATGGCAGGCGAAGGCTCCTTCTTGAGGTCCCAAAGTGGGGATAGCCTGCCCCGCTTGGCAAGCGTCTGCGAAAAAACCGCCCATAAGAGGCCGTTTAGGGGCTTCTGCGACGATATTTCTGAGCCTAAGGGGCAGACAAAATTCAGAGCTGCACCTTAGTAGAACTTTATGAACCGATTTCTCTTCACCGCGCTTGCGGCCGCTGCATCAATTGCCTTCATGGGTTTGGAGCCTGGCTTCGCTCAAGAGGCTGTTCCGGACATGCCCAATCCGACGGGTATAGGACTTCGCCCTGCGGCAACGCCGGTCGCTGAAGAGATCCATGTTTTCTATGATGCGATCTTGGTTCCCATGAAGGTGGGCATCAGCCTGCTCATTTTGGGACTGCTGCTTTACGTGGTGTTCCGTTTTAACAAGCGCGCCAATCCTGTGCCGAAAAAGTTCAGCCATAACACAGCGATTGAGATCATTTGGACGGCTCTGCCGGTGTTTATCCTTCTGATCATCGCCGTCCCATCATTTGATCTTCTTTTCATCGAAGACAAAATGCCTGATACGCAGACCTTTGATTACGAAGAGTCCCGCACCACGGAATTCGCCTTTGAGAATGACTTCCCTGCTTCGCGCCGGGCTGTCCGAAATCGCCACGTTGAGGTACGCGCCGTGGATCCCGCCGGTGATCAGCGGCTTCTGCAGGCAGGTGATGATTACGAGGTTTCAGGTCTTGGCGATGAGGTTGTTCGCGTCACGTTAAGCCAGCCGCTTCCTTCGGGAGAACGCCTTCAGATCGCCGCTGGCCGCACACGGGTCGGTAAAAAGCCAGTCCTGGGTCTTTTCGGAAGCGATGAAGCAACCTTAGTTCCAGCGCCCACGTTGACCATTAAAGCCACAGGCTATCAGTGGGGTTGGGCTTACAGCTATCCTGATTATGGCGACTTTGAATTCGATGCGTTGATCGCACCGGAAGGGTCGGTTCCAGCCGAGCTCTACCGCCTTGCGGCAACCAATGCGGTCGTTGTTCCAGCGGGCGAAACCGTGCGCGTTGTGACCACAGGCCGCGATGTGATCCACTCCTGGGCTATGCCAGCCTTTGGGATCAAAATTGATGCTGTCCCTGGACGACTCAATGAAACCTGGTTCTACACTGAGCAAGAGAACACCTATTACGGTCAATGTTCGGAAATTTGCGGTAAGGACCACGCCTTTATGCCGATTCAGCTGCGCGTTGTGTCGCGCGACGCGTTCGAGGCTTGGGTCGATGAGCGCCGTGCGCTTGATGGCATGGAGCCGCTCTTTGTGAACAACGCTTCGGACGAAGCCGATGCAACGCAAACTGCGCTGCTGAAGTAAGGATAGGGATTATGAGCACGACCACTGCGTCCCCCGACAGTCACGCTGACGATCATGACCACGGCGCACCGCCGAGCTTTCTGGTGCGCTGGTTTTACTCGACCAACCACAAGGACATTGGCGTCCTTTACCTGATCTTCGCGATCCTCGCCGGTGTCGTTGGCGGCGGTATGTCGGGCCTCATGCGCCAGGAACTGGCCGAGCCAGGCATCACGTTCCTGACCATGTTCACAACAGGTACGCCCGCGGAACAAATCGAAGCGGCGAAAAACTTCTACAACGTCCTGATCACCTATCATGGTCTCATCATGATTTTCTTCATGGTCATGCCCGCATTGATCGGCGGCTTTGGCAACTGGTTCGTGCCCATCATGATCGGCGCGCCAGACATGGCCTTTCCGCGGATGAACAACATTTCGTTCTGGCTTTATGGAGCCTCAGCGACGCTGCTTTTCCTCTCGATGTTTGCCCCAGGCTATGCAGGGCAGCTTGGTTTCGGTGGCGGCTGGGTGATGTATCCGCCGCTCTCGACCTCGGGTGGTCCAGCGATCGACCTTTTGATCGTCTCGCTTCACCTGGCGGGTGCTAGCTCGATCCTTGGTGCGATCAATTTCATCACCACAATCTTCAATATGCGTGCGCCAGGTATGACGCTGCATAAGATGCCTTTGTTCGCTTGGGCGGTGTTGGTGACGGCATTTCTTTTGGTGCTGTCGCTTCCCGTGCTCGCGGGCGCCATCACCATGATGCTCACGGACCATATGTTCGGGACCGCCTTCTTCGATGCCTCGCGCGGTGGTGACCCGATCCTCTACCAGCATCTTTTCTGGTTCTTTGGGCACCCTGAGGTTTACATCCTGATCCTCCCAGCCTTCGGCATTATCAGTCACATTGTCTCGACGTTCTCGAAAAAGCCGATCTTTGGTTATCTTGGCATGGCTTACGCCATGGTGGCGATCGGGTTTATCGGTTTCATCGTCTGGGCTCACCACATGTACACGGTCGGTCTCTCGGTGGACATGAAGGCCTATTTCGTGGCGGCAACAATGGTGATCGCTGTGCCCACGGGTATCAAGATCTTCTCCTGGATTGCCACCATGTGGGGCGGTTCCATCGACTTTAAGGTGCCCATGCTGTGGGCGATGGGATTCATTTTCCTCTTCACCATGGGCGGTGTGACGGGTGTGGTGCTCGCCAATGCTGGTATCGACCATTATATGCACGA
>JBCCTG010000128.1:0-4836 GCA_039198735.1 Pseudomonadota bacterium
CCACCCCTTTTGAAGTGATCTCCGAAGAGGAGGCGCGCTCCGCCCCGCCGGATGTCTTGATCGCCGATGCTGCCTACCAGCGGGAGGTCCTCGAAGGTTGGCATGCCTTCGTGATGGAAGGTGGACGGATCATTTTCTTAGAGCCTGAGCTCTTGATCGTTGACGGTACAAACTATCCGCGCGAGCTTGGTAAGACCCTGGCCGTGGCCGATGGTCCAGGAAGCGTCGAAACCCTGCGCGCGGCGCTGGCTGCCATGCGCCGCCCGGCGCAACTGGTCGTCACCGGCAAAGAACGCGCGTAATCTCTTCGCTTTTCGCAAAACGGTCTTCTCGTTCTTGCTCTAAATTATATCTCGATATCCAGCACAACACTGGTGGGCTTATGCCCAAAATGGAGGCGGCAAGTCCCCATGAACCGCTTCCACCGCGATGTCTCGAAGGCTCGTCAGTGCACAGTGGATAATATCAGGGGTTGAGAAATCCTCCTGGTAAACGATGTAAGCAGGGTACGGAAAAATCGGCGTGTCTTTCACGGGGTGCAGCAAACCTTCGTCAATATAAGCCTGCACGACACGCTCGGGCATATACCCTGCACCGCCAGCATTGATGAGCAGATTGACGCCTAAGGCTCCAAGATCGAGGGTCAGGCCTGGATTGTGAAGTTCAGGAAACGCAGCGGCATGGGCAGCGCGAAACTCCTCCCACCAATCGACATAGATATAATTGTCCTTCAGCGGAATATCTGGACGCGCTGTGACCAAAACCAGCCGATCTTCAAGCAGTTCCTCGACAACCATGCCGGGCCGATGTTCAGGCCGGTAGATCACCACCAGATCCATGACGCCTTCACTCATCTCACGCATCAACCGTTGCGGCATTCCGATTTCAGCCCTCACGGCGACATTCGTCATCTGTTTTTGGAAACGAGGGACCCAATGAAGAAGCAGCCGGTTCCAAAGGCTGTATTGTCCGCCTACGATCAATGTATCTTCGAAGCCTTCGGGCACCGCGATCTGATGTTTGGCTTCTTCCCACACGCGCACCATGGAGCGTGCAAAGCGGTAGAACTGATGACCTGCCGGTGTCATTTCGCAGCCGGCCTTGGACCGGGTGAAAAGCTGCTTGCCAAGCTGTTCTTCGAGATTTTTTATCCTTGCACTGACCGTTGACTGTGTGACGAACACCCGTTTCGAGGCTTCGAGGAAATTACCGCCTTCGACGATAGCAAGGAAGGTTTTGGCTTGAGTCACATCCATGCAAATACTTTGGCATAACCGAATTCATCATGCAATTCTATTCGTTAGACAAAACCATCTTCAATGGCCATTTTCTGATCATGCCGAGGAGACAACCCGGCTCAATGAAAGGAAGAGGGCTATGTTCACCATGAAAACCAAAAGCGCGGTCGCCGCACTCTTGATCGGTACATCGGTGCTGGTTGTTGGTTGCACATCGACTCCCAAGAGCTTCGGTGACGAGGTGTCTGTGGTCGCCAAAGAATGGAAACGCGGTGAGAAAAAGGTCGAGGACGGCCAAGAAATGATCCGTGAAGGCGACCAGCAGATCCGCAAAGGTCAACAACAGCAGGCTGATGGGACTGTTGCGCTCCGCAAGGCTCAACGTGCTGTGCCTGCTGCCCAGGAACGGTACGATCTCGCTCTTGCAACTCTTGGCACGGCTGAAAACGCTGATGATGCAACGGCCCAAGCCAAAGCTCTGCGCCAGGCTGAAAAGGCTCTCAAAGAAAGCCAAGAGGCTCTGCGCGAAGCCGAAGCGAAGATCAAACGCGGCAAAGGCAACGTCTCCGAGGGCGAGAAAAAACTCGCCAAAGGTCGCCGTTTTGTTGCTGAAGGCACAGCGGAGAAAAAAGATGTTGAGGCAGATTACCTTCGCCTGTCGTCGCAAATCGCAGGCTAATGACTTCAGCGCACTCTTAAGGGCTCGCACCGGGTATGATCCCGGTGCGGAAAAAGTGCGGGTGTGCTGCTGTTAAGCGAATGCCCTTTCGCCTTTCCCAGCGGCCAAGGGGAGGGTGGTGTTTCTTTATAAAGAACATCGCCTCACCTCTCCGTCTGTGAAGGGGTTCTTGGGTTCCCGACAGGGTCATGATGTCTGCATCGGCACAATCACCATTGTTCTCAACCGCTGCGCTGATAGTCTCACATTCAGTAGGAGAGATTGTGTGCGCATCCTTTTTCTTGGGGATATTTTCGGTCGCAGTGGCCGAACCGCCGTTGTGGAGCGGCTTCCAGAACTTAAAAAACGCCTGAAGCTCGATTTTGTCATCGCCAATGGTGAGAATGCCGCGGGCGGCTTCGGCATCACGGCGGCGATTGCTGACAATCTTTATGCCGCCGGTGTGGACTGCATCACCACGGGCAACCATGCCTATGACCAGCGTGAAGAGATCGGTTATTTCGAGGATGAAAGCCGTCTTTTAAGGCCCGCCAACTTCCCGCGGGGCAATCCCGGTCGCGGCGCTGGCCTTTATGAAACAGACGCTGGTTTCCGTGTCCTGGTCATTCATGTGCACGGACAGCGGTTCATGGCCCCTATGGACGATATGCCCCCGGCGATCGAGCGGGAGCTTGAAGGGATTGAGCTTGGCCGAGAGGTCGACGCTATCGTTGTCGATGTCCATGCCGAAGCCTCCAGTGAGAAATACTGCGTGGGCCACTGGCTCGACGGCCGGGTGAGCCTGGTCTGCGGCAGCCATACCCATGTGCCGACCTCGGATGCGCAGATCTTCCCCGGCGGCACGGCTTACCAAACCGATGCGGGCATGTGCGGTGACTATGACAGCGTGATCGGCATGGAAAAATCCGTGCCCGTGCAGAACTTTCTTCACAAGCTGCGCTTGACGCGGGCGCAGCCGGCGGCGGGGGCCGCAACGCTTTGCGGCGTGATGGTCGAGACGGATCCGCGCAGCGGACTGGCTTTATCCACTGCGCCCCTGCGTGTGGGCGGGCGACTGGCGGAAACGATCCCTTCATTCTAAGGATTGTTGCTGCGGTTCCAAGGAAGACAGCTTCGTGCTTACACTTTTGCTTTTCATGCAAGCGGCGCTCTCCCCCCACGATGTGGCGGGGGTGTGGTCTCCGCCCAGCGGCAAAGCGCATGTGGAGGTGGTCTACACCAACAGCGGCAGCCCGCGCGGGACCATCATCTGGTACCCCAAAGCGGCCAGTGCCGAGGAAGGCGGCACCGGCGACCGTGCACTTTTGGGGGCGGTGCTGCTCGATGATTTCGAACGCGCCGATGATGCCTGGCGTCGCGGCCAAATTTTCGATCCGCGCAAGAACAAAGCCTACCGCTCGGCGATTTACCGCCTCGATCGTGACACGCTTGCTGTTCAGGGGTGTCTTAGCTTCATTTGCCGAACCCAGGAATGGCGACGCATTCCCGATGACGCGATCACCCGCATTGCCGATACGCCTCGTTCGGATGCATCGGACGAGTGATCCGGCACGGTCACTGAAAGGAGCAAGCTATGGATGCAGCGCGCGATATGGCGACCTTTCAAGTTTTGGCCCGTACAGGGACCATTTCAGCGGCAGCGCATGAGCTTGGCGTTGCCCCTTCCGCCGTCTCCCGGCGGTTGAAAGCGCTGGAAGCCCGCTTAGGCATTGAGCTTGTGCGCCGCTCGACACGGGCTTTGGTGCTGACACCGGCTGGCGAAGCCTATCTTGCGCGGGCCAAGGACCTCCTCAAAAGTATCGACGCGCTTGAAGAGCAGATGCGCGATGAAAGCCTCGGCGTTTCAGGGCCGATCCGGATGTCCGCGCCGATGTCCTTCGGCCTCTGCGCCCTGCCGCGCATCATCGATCAATTCTTGAGTGATCATCCGGCGATCACCCTCGATCTCGATTTGCGGGATACCAATGTCGACCTCGTGCGCGAGGGTTTCGATTTGGCTTTGCGCATCGGTGCGTTGCAGCCATCGTCTCTCATTGCGCGGAAGCTGAGTGATATCCCGTTTGCGACCGCCGCGTCCCCGGATTTCATCGAGGCCCAAGGCCCTTTTGAGACGCCCGAGGATCTCGATGGTGTCCCTGGGCTTGTCTATGTCAACGCCGTCCGCAGTGATGTGATCACTTGGACCCAAGCTGATGGATCGGAAGGCCGGGCTCAGCTTGAACGGGCGGTGATGGCGAACAATGGTGATATGCTGGCCGATCTCGCAGCGCGGGGTCACGGGGTTTATCACTGCCCGCGTTTCATCCTCGATCGCCGCATCAAGGCTGGCGATTTGGTCGAGCTTTTCCCTGGCACCGATTGGCCCTCCACAGCGCTTCATGTCCTCTGGCCACCGACCAAACACCTGCCAGCACGGGTGCGAATGTTGATCGATGCTCTGGCTGAAGCTTTTTCGGGTTCGCTTGAGACCTGAGATGGGTTAAGAGTTAACGGTGGTTAAGATTTCAGGGACCTCCGCCATGTTCAACATGATCATCAACGACCTTCTCGCTGCCATCCGTGATGCGGCGGGCGCCGATCCGCTTCTCGTTCTCGTGCCGCTGCTGATTGTGGCGATTTTCGAAGGTCTTTCGGTCGGGGGAATCGCCAGCGTCCCCAACCGGGCGTTCCGCGGTCTCATGCTTCTTGGTCCCGTGGTGATGGTGTGGTCAGGGCTTGTGGGAATGGCGCAAGGCGCAATGAGCTGGCCTGGTCACGTCGAGGGCTGCTGGAATGATCTGATGGGCCTCAGCTTTATCGGCGGTCTTGGCTACTGGCTGCTGCTTCTCGCGGCAATGGTTGTCGTTGTCCTCTTGCGCACCGTTGCACGTCGGTAGAGTCTCTTGCAGCGAAAGTGGATCACCGGTTTCGCGTCTGCAA
>JBCCTG010000129.1:0-4771 GCA_039198735.1 Pseudomonadota bacterium
AGACAAAATCGATGATGGTGGCGGAGCGGATGTCGATAACATTCGTCTTGGTGCGCAAGATCCGCTGCACAGGACCACCAGCATTGGCGAAGGTGATGCTGAGAAGCGCAAGGATGATGAGCATCGCTGCAAAACCCTGCACCGCCGTCAGCTCCCGCGGCAGGAAAACGAAAATGTTGGCAAAATCCTGGATCAGCCAGATCGCCCAAAGATACCCCGTGGTCGCCCACTGCATGGTCACCCAATAAAGTCCGCGGCTGCGGGTGAAGGCGAGGAAGAGGGCAAGGGCCTCCACCGCGAGGGTGATGCCAATCCCGATCAGCATCACATTCATCGTGTCGATGGTACCAAAGAGGTAGAACTGCGCGGCGAAGAAGGCTGAACCGACGACACCGATCAGGCCGAGGGGCACATGGGTTTCAAGCTCGGACTGGTCGAAATATTTCTCCAGTGTTTGGCTGATCGAAAGATAGATCCCAAGGCCCACCGCAAAGGCAAGACCATAGCCAAGAAGGGACTTCTCCAACATGGAGCCAAGCCCTGCGACGCTCGCAAAGATTGTCAGCACCATGAAGGACGTCGAGACGGGAATGCCGAGCCGCGTGATCAAAAGAAGGACCAAAGGCGGCAGCGTGTGGTACCATTCGATCGTGATTGGCGGATACTTCGCTTCGTTCGCCAGGCGCCCAAAGGAAGGATCGCCGCCATTCATCGCCCAGCCATAGGTGAAGGTGAGGATCAGAACCGCACCGGCAAAGCCGAACAGCACCGTCCAATGAAGAGTGCGGTTGGAGTTGATGAACGTGCCCAGCGTCTGCAGCGCGTCGTTCCCCACAACGGCGTAGGCAGCGAAGGTAAAGCCAACGATCGCCCAAATGTCCAAGCCGAGCATGCGCTCACCCCCCTATTTCCTACTGTGTGGCTTAAAGCTGCCACGTAATCGTTTCGTGACAGCATCCTTCGCACCTGTCGGCTGTCGTCGCGGTGCTTTGAGCAGCACATAAAAGGCGCCGGACCCACCATGGCGCTGATGGGATGGCCGCACCGCGGCAATCGCTGCGCCATAGGCCCCTTCCTCGGCGCGCTGCAAGAACCTCTCGCGCAGAACGCCTTTCGCGGTTGTGCCCGAGAGGGTGCGCGATCCTTTTCCCGTGATCACCAAAAGCACGCGATGACCCCGCTTCACACCGCGCGCGATGAAGGTTTGGGTGGCACGATCGGCCTCGTCCTGGCGCATGCCGTGAAGGTCGATGACGGCATCAATGGGCAGCTTGCCGCGTCCGATGCTTTTCGCCCGTTGGGGGTCTCCAGCCTCCAGCAGCGGAGGTAGCGGCGTGATCGTCGTGTTGGGATGATGCGCTGGGTGTTCTGGCTGAGGCATGATCAGGTTTTTTCCGTGCACGGCGGGCACGGTTTTGGGGTGCGCTGCATGCTCCTGCTCCATCGGCGTGATCGTCTTGGCCACGGTGTTCCAAAGCGAGCGCTCTTGGTTCGTGAGCTGACGTGAGTGACGCTTGGTCATGGCAAGGCGGCGAAGGCGTTTGCCTCGCTTTTGGGGATTAGTACCACCATCCGTGCAGGGAGCTTGAGGGCGCCTGCGATGGCGCCTGCCTCATCGCCGCGGCCGAGGAAAAGATCAACCCGGCCTGAGCCTTTGATGGCGCCGCCTGTGTCTTGCGCGATGGTCAGGCCTTGGAAGACGAAACCCTCGTCCGCGCCGTCAATCCAGACGGGCGCGCCGAGGGGGATGACCAAAGGGTCCACCGCCGCGCTCACCCGCGGTATGAGGGGAACACCGGCGCTGCCCAACGGCCCCGCCTCATCATCGGCAGGTCCGCGGTCTTGGAAAAAGACGTAAGAGGGATTGCTAGCGCGCACCCGCGCGGCCTCAGTCGGGGGGGCCGCCGCCAGCCAGGCGCGAATGCTCTGCATAGTGACCTGTTTGATGGGCATGATGCCTTCATCGACCAGTGTCTTGCCGATCGCGACATAGCTGTGCCCGTTCTGCGCGGCGTAGCCGATGCGCCGGGGGCCTGAGGCCAGATCAACGACGCCCGAGCCTTGGATCTGCAAGAAGAAGAGATCGTCCGGGTGCATATAGCCTAAGATCTCGGCGCTTTCCGGCGGGTTGGCTTCGATTGCGGCGCGGTCGGCGAAGGGTACAAGACGCCCCGCCTCCACCCGTCCAGCAAGTCTTTGGCCTGAAAGCTCAGAGCGAAAAGTTCCAAGGTCCACGGAGACAAGATCGTCAGGGCGCGCCAGAAGCGGCGCGGAGAACTCCTCCGTAGGCGATGCAGATCCTGGGAAGACCGGCTCGAAATAACCGGTGATCAGCGCGTCACCGCCATCAAGCATGACCGCGTCGAACGTTGTCACCAGGAAAGCATGGGCATCCTCTTCGGTGATCACGAAGCCTGCGTTCTGGCAAGCCGAGGTCCAATCAAGCCCCGCCAGCCTGCCTCGTGCCCGCTTCGACAAAAGCCGTGGGCAGGTGCGGATGAAAGTCTCCACCGCAGGGAGCAGGGCGGCTTCGCTGAAACCTTCAAGCTCGGACAGCGCCAGCGTCGTTACGGGCGGCGGGGTTGTCGGCCGCTCCACACAGGCGGCGGCGAGTATCGTGACGAGCAGGCAAAAAACACGGATCATGCCGCAGCGCTTAGCAGAACCGTCCTTGAGGCTGAACCTTAGGGTTTGAACGCTTCTTAACAATCTCTCCCTTGGGAGAGATCGCCATCTTCGATGGCGAGAGAGGGGTCGGACATGGTTTTTCCCCTCTCCAAAGGGAAAGGCGGCCATTTTTGACGAACCTTCAGGTGGCGATCAGCGTCCAATTGGGATCGCGTGAGCCGACCGGGCGGGCAAAGGTCCAGCGGTCTTCTACCTGGATGACCTGCTCATCACTGCCTTCCATGACCGTGCCTGCGCTGTCACGCACGGCGCGTACCTGTTCTGAACGGAAACGCAGCTCAGTTTTGATGGTGTCACCGTCAATTGTGGTGCCCAGCACTTCCGGAGTTTCGACGCCGACGAAGGTGAGCTCCATCCGCTGGCCATGGCCGGTGCGCTCTTCGATCACCCGCTCGAAAGATGTCTGAACATCCTCGGCTAGGAACCCGCGCACCTCCGAGAGATCGCCGTCGGCAAAACCCTGAACCGCCATCTCGTAAGCGGCAGCAGCCCCTTCGAGGAAGCTCTTCGGCTCAAACCCAGGGGAATGCTCGGCAATCGGCTTGGCCCATTCGGGTAAGCTGACGGCTGGTTCGGCGGTATCTTCTGCGGCGGAGGTTGTCTCACCAGGTTGGTCCGAGGCGCCCACAGGGCGCAGGACGGGCCGCTCATGCTCTTCGGGCTCATGCCCACCGCGGGTCCCGAGAACGTTAAACAGGCGATAACTCAAAAACAGAGCCAGCGCGGCGAATATGAGAATTGTCGGGTCCATAGGGTCCGTTCTGCAACATTGATAAAAAGCGTACCTTACGATGCACGCTTGATCTTCACATATATACAAATTCGCAGGCCGCCACCTTCTGACGTCGGAGACATTCTGATCTTGCTACCTTTGCTCATCTTTCTCATCATCGCGATGCCCATCATCGAGATTTTTCTGCTGATCCAAGGCGCCATGGCCTTTGGTATCTTGACCGTCATCGGTTTGACGATCGGCACGGCGGCTTTGGGCAGCTATCTTATCAAACGCCAGGGTATCAGCGCGCTTAACGAGTTGCGTGCAACCATGAACGATGGCCGTGTGCCTGTCGCGCCCGCTGTGGACGGCGCAGCCTTGCTCATTGCTGCGCCTTTGCTGATGACCCCTGGTTTCGTCACCGATGGTTTTGGCTTTTTGCTCTTGGTCCCTGGCATCCGCCGCGAAGCCGCCCGGTGGGCCTTACGCAAAATTCAGAATGCGCAGCGGGACGGGAAGGTCTTCATTATCCGCAAATGATGCTGGCCTTGCGGGAACAGGGTCTCAAGTGTAGCTGCGCGGCTTCTCATCACCACCGATTGCCGGAGTCCCCATGTCTGAAACACCCTCCGATGAAACCCAAGGCCCCAACAATGCGCCCTCTATGCGCCTTTTGAGCCAGTATTCGAAAGACCTCTCGTTTGAAAACCCTGGCGCACCGCAGACCCTTGGCGCGACGCTCCCGACCCCGGCAATGGAAGTGGCGGTGGACATCAACGCCCGCAGTCTCGGTCAGAACCATTTCGAGGTGGAGCTGAGCGTTTCTGCCACAGCGCGCCGCGAGGCCGAGGTCGTCTATGTGTGCGAGGCTAATTATGCGGGCCTTTTCAAGATCGAGAACGTGCCCGCCGATCAGCTGGAGCCAGCTCTCCTGATCGAAGCGCCGCACATGCTCTTCCCGTTCATCCGTCAGATCATTGCATCGGCCACCCGCGATGGCGGCTTTGTGGCGCTGATGCTGGAGCCCCTCGATTTTGTCGGAATGTACCAACAGCAGCGCATGAAGCGCGAAGGCGCGGTGCAGCCTTTGGGTACTAACAGCCCCGCTGAAGGCGGTAACGCTTAATCCGAGACCCGCGTTGTACGGACTTAATCAGAAACCGCGTTGTGCGGCCATTTAATCTGACACCGCGTTATGCGGTAAGTGACGGCATTTGTTGAGGACAGCGCAGAGAAGCTTGTCCTCGGGGATCAAAGCTGCCGCTTCTTCGATCTCGTTGAACTTCGAGACCCCCGCCGAGGCGATGAGCACCACGCCGTCGAGGTAGGGCATGATCGACATCACGTCGTCGGAGCCCAGAATGGACG
>JBCCTG010000130.1:0-4749 GCA_039198735.1 Pseudomonadota bacterium
CAAAATATCGACTTCATTGGTATCGACAACTATATGCCCCTCAGTGATTGGCGCGACAATTCCGAGCATCTTGACCGTTCGCTTGCTGATGGTCCTTATGATCGCGATTATCTTCAATCGAACATTCGCGGCGGTGAAGGATATGATTGGTTTTATGCCAGCGATGCAGATCGCCTATCACAGGCGCGTACGGACATTACCGATGGTACTTACAATGAGCCTTGGGTCTTTCGTTACAAGGATCTTTGGTCGTGGTGGTCCAATCCGCATGAGGAACGCTTGAACGGTGTAAAGATCGGCATATCGTCTTGGGTGCCCCAGTCCAAGCCCATTCGGTTTACGGAGCTTGGCGGGCCTTCGGTTGATAAAGGACCCAATCAACCCAATGTTTTTCTTGACCCAAAATCATCAGAGAGCGCACCGCCTTACTTCTCTTCCGGTGGCCGCGATGATCGTGCGCAACGGGGGCTTGTTGAGGCGCAGTTGAGCTATTGGGCGGATCCAGCGAACAATCTCGTCAGCTCCATTTACGGCGGGCCCATGGTGGATCCTGACCGTATTTATATTTATGCCTGGGACGCAAGGCCGTATCCTGAGTTTCCTGCCCGGTCCGAGATTTGGGCTGATACGGACAATTGGGTTACGGGGCATTGGATCAATGGCCGTGCGGGGCGCATTCGTCTCTCTGTTTTGATCGAAACCCTTGCCCGCGAAGCTGGTGTGGACGCTGTTGATGCTTCGGCTTGCGACCAGCTTGTCAGTGGGCTCATCATTCCTGAGCCTGCCACGGCGCGCGCCGCGATCGAGCCGCTTCTCGATCTTTATCAGCTCGATGCCTTCATGCGCGGCGGTATGCTGATTGTTCGTCCCCGCGATGGTGTCGTTCAGGCGACGGTGGACGAGGATGATCTTGTTCTGATCGATGGGGCCTCGCTTGATGTGAAGCGTGCGCAAGATGAGGAGCTGCCCGCCGCTTTGGCTGTCACTTATACGGATGAGTTGAGCGGTTACGAGCTCAAAGCCACTGAGGCGCGTGACGAAACCATCGCGAATGGTCGCACGATGCGCATCGGAACGGCGGTGGTGTTGGAGCAGGGCGAGGCCGAAGCGCGTGCACGGTCGATCCTCGCCGAGGCGCGGGTGATGCGCTACCAGGCGCAGTTTGCCTTGCCAGAAATTGCCGATGGTTTGGAGCCGTCGAGCGTGGTGCGTATCACAACGGGTACGGATGCTTTTACGGTACGACTCACTCGTGTGCAGGACCAAGGGTTCCGGACTATCGAAGCTGTCAGCACCGATGAAGGCGTGTTCGGATCGTTCTATACGGGGCTTGCGGCGGACCCCGCATCGCCGCCCGTGACCTTCGGCACTGTTGTTTTCGAAGCCCTCGACATCCCGCTATTGCCGGAAGGGGCGACGGAGGCCCATCTTTGGTTTGCGGCCTTTGCTGAGCCTTGGCCAGGCGCAGTTAATGTCTTTCGCGGTGAGGGCACGGGGGCTCCCTTTGTTGATCAGCTCACGGCGCAGTCGCTTATAGGGCGTTTGGTGGATCCTTTGCCCGCTGGCCCACTTTATCGCTGGGACCGGACAAGTGTCTTGCGCGTCAGCCTTTCGGCAGGCTCGTTATCGAGTGTTCCGGAGGCCGATGTTCTGGAGGGGGCGCATCTTTGCGCTGTTCGGTCCTCAAGCGGCGCTTGGGAGGTGATGCAGTTTGCGCGCGCAGAGCTTCTTCCCGATGGCACCTGGCGCCTTATGGATCTCTTACGCGGTCGACGCGGGACGGAGGCGGAGGCCCTTGCGGGCGCACCAGCCAATGCGCGCTTTGTGCTTTTGAGCGATGCTGCCGCGCGGCCTTTGTCGCCGGATCGTTGGGGCACCACCGAGACTTTCCAGTCTGGCCCTGCCAGCGCGCCACCGGGGGCTTACCCTTACCGAAGCGCCTCATTCGCCCTTAGCGGGACAGGTGCGCGGCCATTTTCGCCGGTTCAGCCGATTGTGCAGCGCACAGGCGACAATTTTGCGATCAGCTGGCTGCGCCGCACCCGCATTGGCGGTGATTTCTTCGGCGTCGGCGACGTGCCCCTTGGCGAGAGCACGGAAAGCTACGAGATCCAGGTTCTGGCCAGCGATGACACCGTGCTTCAGACCCTCAACAGCACTGTGCCATCGGTCAGCTTTTCTGAGCCTTTGGCGGCTAAGGTCACGATCGCGCAACGTTCCTTGGGTTATGGTGTAGGGCGCAGCCTATCGGTTATGCTTTGACGTTTCCCGGAAACGCTTGAAAAGAGCACCGGAGCGGCAAACATCCGGTGCTTGAACTTGCTGTTGTTGGGAGACATCATTGGCCAAGGACCCTTATTCGCTGCTCGGCGTTGGCCGCCAGGCGTCGCAAGATGAGATCCGTAGTGCCTATCGGACGCTTGCGAAAAGGTATCATCCTGACCGCAACCCTGATGATCCCAGCGCCGAGGAGCAGTTCAAATCGGTCACGCGAGCCTTTGAAATCATTGGCGATGAGGACAAGCGCCGCCGTTTTGACCGCGGCGAAATCGATGCCGACGGCAATGAGCGCAGCGTTTTCGGCCATGGCGGACCATTCGAAGGGGTGGATCCCGCCGAGGCGGCGGAAAGCTTCCGCAAGCGGGCTGAGCAAGGGCGGCGCCAGCGGGCCGGATTTGAGGATTTCTCAGACATTTTCTCGGATTTTTTCGGTCGCGGCGATCCCGGTATGGGGCAGCAGCCGCGTGCCGCAAAAGGCCGGGATGTCCGTTATCGGCTGACCGTCAGCTTTCTTGATGCGGCGCGGGGTACCACCAAACGGGTGAACCTGCCTGGCGGTGAGACCATTGATGTCAATATCCCCGAGGGTTTGCGCGATGGTCAGACCCTACGCCTGCGCGATAAGGGCCAGCCTGGCACCTATGGGGGGGCGAATGGTGATCTTTTTGTTGAGGTCACCGTCCCCGCCGATCCACAATTCGACGTCGATGGAGATAATGTAACGACTGAAGTGGATCTGCCCCTGCGCGATGCGGTGCTTGGCGGCAAGCTCGATGTGCCGACCTTGACTGGGCGCGCTGTCATCAAAATTCCGCCCAACACATCGTCCGGGCGCTCGTTCCGCTTGCGCGGCAAAGGTCTTAAAAACACCAAGAAAAACAGCCATGGCGACCTTTTTGCAAAGGTTCGGATCGTGCTTCCCAAAGAGGCCGACCCAGAGCTCAAAACATTCATGAAACGCTGGTCACCCGATGACACAGATGCCGAAAATGATGACTATGCAGCTGCCGGTTGACCAAGGGGCCTTGCGCTTCCTTAAGTTCCCAAGGCCCCTGGGCGCAGCTTATTTTAAGAGAATGCGCGATTTTGTGCTGGAGTAGAAGAACCGAATGAAGCGATTAATCCGTTTAGCTAGCCTTCCAACCCTTTCCGTCGTTGCTCTTGGCTTGGGCCTTGCGGTGTCCGCGCCCTCCTATGCCCAGAAAAGCCTGGAGCTTGATCAGCTCATGCAGGGCAAGGCCTCCATTCCGCAACTCAGTTTTGCTGATCTTGTGGAGGAAGTGAGCCCTGCCGTGGTGTCGATCCGCACCACCCGCGATGTGCAAAGCCGCACCTTCGATGATCTGCCGCCTGATCTTGAGCGCTTGCTTCCTGGCTTGCGCGATCGTTTCGGCGGTGCCCTTGGCGATGGCCAGCGGCGCCGGGCCACGGGTGAGGGATCGGGCTTCTTCATCAACGACCAAGGCCACATCGTCACCAACAACCATGTTGTTCAAGGCGCTGATGACATCACCGTGGTCTTGACCTCTGGCGAGGAACTCGTGGCGGAGCTTGTCGGGACCGATCCTGAAACGGATTTGGCTGTCCTTAAAGTGGAGCCATCGAGCGACCAGCGTTATGTCCGCTTCAACACCAGCGCCAATTTGCGCGTCGGTGATTACGTGCTCGCGGTGGGCAATCCTTTTGGTCTTGGCGGCACGGTGACCTCGGGCATCGTTTCAGCGATCGGCCGTGATGGTGGTCCAAACACGACCTATGCCGACTTTATTCAGATCGATGCTTCGATCAACCGCGGCAACTCCGGTGGGCCGACCTTCGATCTTCGCGGCAATGTGATTGGCGTGAACACTGCCATTGTTTCGCCCACAGGTGTCAACGCAGGGATTGGTCTCGCTATCCCGGCGGATGTCGCCGCCACCGTCACAGATCAGATCATATCGACGGGCAGCGTGACCCGTGGTTTCTTAGGCGTCCTTGTCCGTGATCCTGAACCGCAGATTTTGAGCGCCGTGGGTCTTGAGACCGAAGGCGGTGCCCTTGTTTCCGACGTCACCGACGGTTCGCCTGCTGATGATGCTGGGATTGAAGCGGGCGACATCGTCCTTGAGCTGAACGGTGAAGAGGTCGCCGACTCCACCGCACTGACCCGTAAGGTGGGCGCTATGTCGCCAGGCGAGCGCGTTCGTGTTAAACTCTTCCGTGAGGGGAAGACCAAAACGGTCCGTGTCGAGCTTGGACGGCGTGAGCTTGAGCGTACAGCGTCCAACGATATGGGCAATGGCACCTCGGAATCGCAAACCACAGAGCAATTGGGCGTAAGTTTTCAATCGCTTGACGAGGCGATACGCCGTCGCCTCGGTATCGACGACGACGTGGAAGGTGTCCTCGTCGTTGACGTAAAACGCGACAGTGAAGCGGCTGCCGTGGGGATCATTCCGGGCATGATCATCACCCAAGCCGATTACCAAG
>JBCCTG010000131.1:0-4741 GCA_039198735.1 Pseudomonadota bacterium
CGAGCATGCCGATGGCCGGGTCACCTATGGTCATTCGGTGATCATCAGCCCCTGGGGTGAGGTCCTTGCCCACAAGGCCGATGACGAGCCTGGCGTGATCACCGCTGACCTCGATCTCAGCCGCAGCGACGACATGCGCCAACGCATTCCGTCACTGGCCCTTGAACGTCCCGTTCCTGTCCGTACGTTCATGCGATGATCAAATATGCCCTCCGTTGCGTCGAGGACCACCACTTCGAAGGTTGGTTCTCATCGAGTTCTGATTTCGACGAGCAAAAGAAAGCGTCGCTTCTCGAATGTCCCGTCTGCGGCACCAGCGAGGTGGAAAAAGCGCTGATGGCCCCTGCCGTGCGCACCGCCCGCCGGGCCGCCAAGAACGAGGCCATGGAAGTCATGCGCCAAACGTTCAATGAGACCGCGCGCAAGGCCAAAGACTATGTCGAGAAAAACTTCGAACATGTCGGTAAACAATTTCCCGAAGAAGCCCGCAAGCAACATTACGGCGAGACCGAAGCCAAGCCCATCTATGGCGAGGCAACTCCCAAGGAAGTCAAAGAGCTAAAAGATGAAGGCGTCACCGTGGCTCCTGTGCCCCAGCCTATGAAGGAGCCTTCGGAGACGAAGAAGAAGCTGAATTAGGGCTGTGCGCAAGGACACGGCTTAGGGCCTTGCGTTCTGGTGACGACCTCTTTGCAGTGGACGTTGGCTAAGGATCGGGCGCGCGAAGCTGAGTTTTGGCCTTAGGCCGACACAAGCGCAAAAATGCGATATCATCACGTTTTGGCTTGTGCTTGTGTGAGGCTGCCCGCCGTTTCATTCATTGGCGCGTCTTGTGCTTCTCACGTCAGCGCAGACACGTGATCGAGACGGCACAATTTATGCTCTGTCTCAAGGACTTTTCACATTGATGCCTGCTGCAACTGATGAACGCCTTCCTGTCACGGTCCTCTCCGGGTTTCTGGGGGCAGGCAAAACCACGCTTCTCAACCGTGTTCTGAACAACCGGGATGGGCGACGGGTTGCGGTGATCGTCAACGATATGTCCGAAGTGAACATTGATGCTGACTTGGTGCGCGCTGGTTCTGAGTTGAGCCGCACCGATGAGACCCTCGTTGAGATGTCGAATGGCTGCATCTGTTGCACGCTTCGTGACGATCTCCTCGCTGAGGTTCGACGGCTCGCAAGGGAAGGCCGCTTCGATTATCTTCTGATCGAATCCACGGGGATTTCAGAGCCTCTGCCCGTTGCGGCAACGTTTGATTTTCGCACGGAGGAAGGCGACAGCCTGTCCGATGTGGCACGGATCGACACGATGGTCACGGTCGTGGATGCGGTGAACCTCCTGAAGGACTTCTCCAGCCATGACTTCTTGCGGGATCGTGGTGAGGTGATGGGAGAGGATGACGAGCGCACCCTTGTTCATCTGCTAACCGATCAAATTGAATTTGCCGATATTGTTATCCTCAACAAAGTCGACGACGCCCAACCTGAGCAAGTCGACGCCGCGCGTAAGATTATCCGCAGTCTCAACGCGGATGTACGGATCATCGAGGCGAACTATTCCGATGTTCCTGCCGATGAGATTCTCGACACGGGGCTTTTCGACTTCGACGAAGCTCACAAGCATCCCATGTGGGCGCAGGAGCTTTACGGCTTCGACAGCCATACACCGGAGACGGAGGAGTATGGGGTGACCTCCTACGTTTATCGCGCCCGCCGTCCTTTCGACCCGCAGGCGATCAACAAGCTGCTGAACGGCTCATTGCCTGGCGTGATCCGCGCCAAAGGTCATTTTTGGATAGCGACGCAACCCGATTGGGCCGTGGAGTTTTCACTCGCTGGAGCTCTTTCAAGCATAACACCTCTGGGTTCTTGGTGGGCGAGTGTCCCACGGGAACGGTGGCCTCAAGGCGAGGCTGGTGAAGCTGTGGTGACCGAGCATTGGCAAGAGCCATTCGGCGACCGGCGTCAGGAGATCGTCTTCATTGGCACGGGCATCGATTGGCCAGCGCTCCAAGCAAGGCTCGACGCTGCCCTTCTTCCAGAGGATTACCCTTACCTGGTCGCCATGCCTCCGGTCATGCCAGACCCTTTCCCGCAATGGCGCCGGGCACAGCCTGTCTCGTAACGCCTGCTTTCCGTGTGCTTTTGTGATCTTTTCATGAGGGCACCTCATGTCCTGCAGGAACGTGAATGTTTGAAGCGCCAAGAGGTTCTCCCCAACGTCCAAAACCACTGTTCCGATAGCGCGCCAGGCATGAAATAATGCTTCGTGGCTTTTGATTCGTTTCAGCTCAGCTCAGCACCGCTTCTCGGTGTGTCCCGGTCCGTCACCGGACAGTCCTGGCGCCAGAGGGACGTGTGCCGACGGACCTCCGACTTGGCTGTTCAGCGCCATGGGATCGATGCGCTTTTAGCCGATGTGATCCTGGGGCGCGGTGTCGCTTTGGACGAGCTTGAGGCGCATTTGTCGCCGAGCCTCAAACGGCATTTGCCCGATCCCCTCATTTTGATGGAGATGGATGAAGCGGCGGAGCGACTTGCCGATGCGATCACTGGTGGTGAGACCATCGGCATTTTTGGCGATTATGATGTGGACGGAACAGTCTCCGCGGCGATGCTTTATCGCTACCTGCGCGAGCTTGGTGCCAGCCCTGTGGTGCATCTGCCGGACCGTATCACGGAAGGTTATGGTCCCAGCCATGTGGGCTTCCGCAGTCTCGAGGAGCGGGGCGCAAGCTTGATCGTCACCGTCGATTGCGGCTCCAACCACGGCGGGGTGGTGGGCTCGTCGCAGGCTGATGTGATCGTACTGGACCATCATTTGATGACCGAGCGGCCCGACGTCGTCGCTCTCGTCAATCCGCATCGTCCCGGCGATCAATCCGGGCTCGGAGGGCTTTCCGCAGGCGGTGTGACCTTCATGACAATGGTGGCGGTCAACCGTATTCTCCGCACCCGCTGTGTCTTTGAAAGTCGGCAAGAGCCTAAGCTCGTCAACACTTTGGATCTTGTGGCCTTGAGCCTGATTTGTGATGTCATGCCATTGCAAGGCTTGACGCGCACCCTTGTGGCGCAAGGCCTTAAAGTGTTGGGCGATGTCGAGCATAGTCATGCCGGTAATCCTGGTCTGCGTGCCCTTGCTTTGGCTGCAGGCCTGCAGGGGCAGGCCCAGGCAAGCCATTTCGGCTTTCAAATCGGCCCACGGATCAATGCCGCTGGACGGATCGGTCATGCGAAAATCGCTTTTGACCTTCTGACCACCGATGAGCCCGCCGAGGCCACCGCCATCGCGCAAAAGCTCGAGGCCCTCAACAAAGAGCGTCGCCGCCTTGAAGATCAAGTGCGCCGCGAAGCCATTGCCCAGATCGAGGCGCGTGGCCTTAGCGAATCCGAGCCTGTGGTCGCCGCCGGTGAGGGGTGGCATCCCGGTGTCGTCGGTATCGTTGCCGGGCGCCTGAAAGAACGCTTCCACCGCCCAGCCTTCTGTCTAGGGATGAACGGCGACAAGGGCACAGGGTCTGGTCGCTCGGTTGAGGGGGTTGATCTTGGTGCTGCGGTTTCTGAGGCCGCGCGGGAAGGCGTCATCCTTGGCGGCGGCGGCCACGCCATGGCCGCGGGGCTTTCCTTGACCCAAGACCAGATCGAACCGTTCCGTGCGGCGATGGCGGAGAAACTCTCTTCCGGTGTTGCCGAAGCAACTGCCGAGCGCACCTTGGTGCTCGACGGGGCCGTCGCCTTGAGTGCAATCACCGGGACAACCTGCCGTGCGTTGCAACCTGCTGGGCCGTTCGGCAACGGCAATCCAGAGCCGCGCTTTGCCCTGGCCGATGTGCGCATCCGCCACCAGCGTCTCGTGGGGGAGCGTCACCTCTCCATCACCGTGGAAGACGATTTCGGCCGCACCGCGCGGGGGATTGCTTTTGGCGTCAAGGACGAGCCCCTTGGCGATCTTCTCGAAGATCCATCAAGGCCGAGGTTGCACCTCGCAGGCCGCATCACACCGGACACCTGGCGCGGAGGAGAGGCGGCGCAGTTCGAACTCGACGATGCCGCCGAGGCTCAATCGCAATATGAGGGTGAGGTCTAGGCTTTAGGGAAAAAAGGCTTGAATCGGCGCGCGCCTTTGCGTATCTCGCCGCTTCCGGGTGCAGTCCCGCAAGAAGGCTGTGCTCCCTTCGTCTATCGGTTAGGACGCCAGGTTTTCAACCTGGAAAGAGGGGTTCGATTCCCCTAGGGAGTACCACTTCCCCTGAAACCCGCGTGTTTGCTGACTTCTGGGGAAGGTTTGACACTTTTCCCGAGGCTCTGATAATGTTCCGGTATCGTTCTGGACGACCGGAAGCATCTCCATGGCCATTTCCGACATGTGCCGCTGGTCCGCGGAACGGGTGTGGCGAGCGATTGGCCTTGCCTCGTTTCAGTGGAGAGTTCTTTGATTGATCGAGGAGGTGCTGATGAGGTGATGGAACAGGGTATTGACGGAGGCGTTCAAGGCTGAAGCGGTGGGCTTGGGCCATCAAAGCGGTCTCACGGTTGAGCAGGTCGGGAGTGATCTTGGCATCGGTAAGTCAACGTTGATTGCGTGGCGCCGGGAGCTGAAAATCGTCCGTCAGGAGCGCGACTTGTTAAAAGAAACCCAGCTTTCTTCGCCCAAGAAACAAAGCGATGATGTTCAAATGCATCGATGCGGGGAAGGCGGATGTTTGGTATCTCGCAGAGCGGCTATTATGCCTGGAAG
>JBCCTG010000132.1:0-4678 GCA_039198735.1 Pseudomonadota bacterium
CGATGCACATCAAAAAGACCACATAGCCTTCGAAAAAGTGCAGAACGCCTTCGGTATGGGATGCATCCCCTTCGGCGGTGAGGACCCCGGTGATGGCGATCCTGAAGCTGTTCATGAAAATCGTGATCGGTATGGTGGCCAGAACCACGATCGCGCGCTGCCACAGCGGACCTTTGTAGAAATAGGCCGCAAGCGCACCGAGGCTCAAAAACGGGAAAAGATAGCGAAGGCCCGAGCACGCCTCGACAACCGCCAAGGTCATGTTGGGGAGCTCAATGACGTTGCCGCTCAGAAGCACGGGGATATCGAACAGGCGGATCATCGCCACGCCGAGCTCCGAGGACCAAAGCTGGAAATTCCACGACGTCACCGTGATCACCCAGAACGGCGGCGGGATCATGAACACGAGATAAGCGATCGGGAAAAAACAAACGCGCAGCAGCGGCATACCGCCCACCAGAAGCGGCAAGGCGAAGAGCGCGATCATCAGACCGGCATGCTCCAACAAGAAAACATTGAGCGCTTTCAGACCCACGGCCATCACGATTGCAATGCCGAAGAGGCCGAGGGCAACACCGTTTGACTGACCGACACTTTGCATCAGCGCTGAGCGGCGATCCCACAGCATATAAAGAGTGATCAGCGGGATGAAGTAGGAATGGCTCAACTCCTGCTGACCGCCCCAACGGTTCCAGAGGTTGATGAGACCGCCATGGAACAAAAAGATGAGGGAAAGGGCCACGGCGACCGAGACCGCAATCACAGGCCAATCTTTGGTGACCGGCCGCGACATGTTGAGTGCTGTTGTGCTCACGAAAACCTCGACCATCCCATATGCTGCGACCCCACTTCGACCCAGTCGCTTAGCGTTTCCGTTAAGCGATGGACCGACACCGATCAATAGAGAGACCGGCTGCAAAGTCTGCGCCAAACGTGTTGATTGTTTATTGGTCGCAGGCCTGAGGTGCCCAGTTCAATTTTTTGGGCCAAGATCGCGACCACGGGCCCCCTGGCGCTTCGCCTCGGCTTTCTCTAGCAAATGCCAAAATCCGCGAGCGAAGACCTTTCCATGACCGAATTGCGCACCATCAAAGTCAATGGCCGCGAGATCGATGTCGATCCGCGCCTCACCCTGCTTCAAGCCTGTGAAGAGGCCGGGGAAGAAATTCCCCGCTTCTGTTACCACGAACGTCTCTCGGTGGCAGGCAATTGCCGGATGTGCCTGATCGAAGTGAAGGGCGGACCGCCAAAGCCCGTCGCCTCCTGCGCCCAGAACGTGCGGGACCTGCGCCCTGGACCTGAAGGCGCGCCGCCTGAGCTGTTCACCAACACAGCCATGGTCAAAAAAGCCCGCGAGGGGGTGATGGAGTTCCTCCTCATCAACCACCCGCTCGACTGCCCCATCTGTGACCAAGGCGGTGAGTGCGACCTGCAAGACCAGGCCATGGCCTATGGCCGCGACGGTTCCCGCTTTGAAGAAAACAAGCGCGCTGTCGAAGAAAAATATATGGGCCCACTGATCAAAACGATCATGACCCGGTGCATTCAGTGCACGCGCTGCGTTCGTTTTGCCACGGAAGTTGCCGGCGTCGACGATCTTGGCCTCGTCAACCGCGGCGAGAATGCGGAGATCACCACCTATCTTGAAAAAGCGGTGGAGAGCGAGCTGACCGGCAACCTCATCGATATCTGCCCGGTGGGTGCCCTCACGTCGAAGCCTTATGCCTTCAACGCTCGGCCTTGGGAGCTTTCGAAAACCGAGACCATCGATGTGATGGACGCGGTGGGTTCGAACATCCGTATGGATAGCCGGGGGCGCAATGTAATGCGCATCCTTCCGCGCATCCACGATGACGTGAACGAGGAGTGGCTGGCGGACAAATCGCGCTTCATCTGGGATGGGCTCTCCAAACGCCGCCTTGACCGGCCCTATATTCGCGAAGGCGGCAAGTTGCGCCCAGCGAGCTGGAACGAAGCTTTCGATGCCATCGCCGCACGGCTTGAGAACACGAGCCCTGACAAAGTCGCCGCCATCGCCGGTGACCTCGTCGCCGCCGAGCCGGTCAAAGCCCTCCGTGATCTGACAGACGCGATTGGCACACCGCATCGTGATTGTCGCCAGGACGGCTCCACCATCGGTATGAAACCGAACGGCGAGAAAGCACCGCGCAGCGCCTACACCTTTGCCCCCGGCATCGCCGCGATTGACGAAGCGGACGCAGTCCTCCTCATCGGCACCAACCCGCGGGTGGAAGCGCCGATCCTCAACGCCCGGATCCGCAAAAACTGGATCCACCAGATGAATTTCCAAGTGGGTGTGATCGGTCAGAACTATGACTTCACTTATGAAGCGGATCACATCGGCATAGGTCCTGACAGCATCAGCGCCCTGATCAATAGCCAGCATAGCTTCACCGATATTCTGAAAAAGGCTGAACGCCCCCTGATTATTCTTGGTGCTGGCGCTCTGACGCGCAAGGACGGCCAAGCGGTGATGGCGGAGACGCTCAAACTGGCCGAAGCTGTCGGTGCCCTGAAAGACGGCTGGACAGGTTTTGGCGTTCTGCACAATGCTGCGGCCCGCGTTGGCGCGCTCGATCTTGACTTTTTGCCAGGCGAAGGCGGCCGCGATTTCCAAGCGATCCTCGACGGCGCGCAAGAGGGCGCCATCGAAGTGGTCTACAACCTCGGCTGTGACGAGGCGGATCTTTCTGGCCTGACCGATGCTTTTGTCATCTATCAAGGCCACCATGGCGATGCCGGCGCCAAGGTCGCTGACGTGATCCTTCCGGGTGCAGCCTATTCAGAGCAAGCAGGCCTCTACGCCAACACCGAAGGCCGTGTGCAGATGGCCAACAGGGTCTATTTCCCGTTCGGCGAAGCCAAGGACGATTGGGCTATTCTCCGCGCCCTGTCGGAACGTCTTGATAAGACCCTTCCTTACGATGACCTCTTCGCCCTGCGCCAAGCCATGCTGAACGATGCGCCAAGCTTTGGTAGCCTTGATACCGTGGACAACGGAAACGCGCCATCGGCCGCGGATTGGTCAGGTGCAGGCAGCGTGACGTCGGAACCCTTCGGCGCTGTCTTCGATGACTATTACATGACCAATCCCATTGCTCGCGCCAGTGAGACGATGGCGGAATGCTCAGCTGCGATGAAGGCCAAATTCCAGGCCCTGGCAGCCGAATAAGGGGCTTACCAGCCAAGGCATGTGGTCGTTAGTCCGTGTCCGGCCCTTGAACATCATAGCCCCGCGCCGCCAGGAGCGCGGGCAGGCCTTCCTCGCCGACCAAGTGCCCGGCGCCCACGGCAACGAAAGCCTTGCCCGAGCCTTGAAGCTCTTGGTCTAAAATCTCCGCCCAAGCCTGGTTCCGCTGGACGATCAGCACCTGGTAAAGTTCTTCGGAGACATCGCGAATATCCGCGATCAAGAGGGCTTCAAGGCCGGAGAGATCACCCTTGGCCCAATCCTCTGCAAGCTGCAGAAGATCGCGGGTGCTGTTCTCTGGGTCCTCAAGCGTGCTTTGGAGAAAAGCCACTTCCACCGCATCGGGAAGATCGGCGAAGAAGCGCAATTGTTGCTCCGTGGTTTCAAAATGGCGCAGGGTTTTCCCGTCGACCTCCCGCTGCAGCGCGCGTTCAACCCCGGCATCGGGATTGAAACCAGCCTCGGTTAAACTCAGAATGCTGATATTGATCGCCGCAAACCAAGGCCGCATAGGCTCAAAACTTGCAAGGGGAAGCCCGAGAGCATTGAGCACCTCTTCAAGGGCCGCATAGGTTTCAGGATCAAGCCGCTGACGAAGCTGTAGGCCCCGCGACATGCCAAGCTCAGCAATCAAAGGGCCCATCGTTGCTGGGTCCTGACTGTCGGCCAGCGGCACCTCGAACCACACCTCATCCGCTGCACTGATGGCCGCGTTCAAGGACGGTGTCCGCCAAACAAGATCGTCAGGCAGAATATGGATCGTCGGAAAAAGAATGATCTCGCTATCGGCGTCAGAAACGATCCAACGGGGCGGCTCGGCGGCGGCAACGGCCCAAAACCCGGCCCATACTGCAAGGATCAAGACAACAAGAGTGCGCATAAATGGTACCCAACATATTTGATCCCCCCATCAGCCATAGACGCGGCCGCCACCGAAAAGCCAGTGCGCAATGCTGCTGACGAAGCGCATAACAATGTGCTAACCTGAGTTCATGACCCAAGCTTTCCGCCTTGATCAGGATGGCCACGTCGCCACCCTCACCCTCTCGAACCCCGAGCGCCGCAACGCCTTGGCACCTGCCCTGTGGGAAGATCTTCCCGATGCTATCGAGGCGCTTGACCGATCCGGTACCTGCCGCGCCTTGGTGATCCAGTCCGAGGGGCCGCATTTTTGCTCAGGTATCGACCTCTCCCTCCTCGGCTCCACCCGGCCCGATAATCTGGGTGCCGCGCAAGGTCTCGATGTCTACGCCGTCATCAAACGTATGCAGAGGACGTTCACGGCCCTTGAGGAAGCGCGCTTCCCTGTCATCGCCGCCATTCAAGGCGGCTGCATTGGCGCAGGCGTCGACCTCGCCACCGCTTGCGATCTTCGGATGTGCACAGACGATGCCTATTTCACCGTTTATGAGATCGTGATGGGTATGACCGCCGATGTCGGCACCTTCCCACGCATTTTGAACCTGC